>JAZQBI010000226.1:0-9350 GCA_045545635.1 Clostridia bacterium
AAAACTGACGAAAACGGCAAATGCAACAGATTAGTTCCATTATGCATTTGCCGTTTAGCGAGGACTAGCGACGAAAATCGTCGCCTCCGCAGCGTTCGTTACAGTTTTGCCTTTTGTATTTTTGATTTCCCCGTATTTTTAGCGGAAAAGCGGGGGCGTGGGGGTACGCAGTATCCCCACAGAATAATGCTTTCACAGCGGAGAGCAGATGCAAAAAGGGGACTGCACAAGTCCCCTTCGTAATTAATATAATAATATTTACTAATTTAAAAAATTTTGATTCTTTAATTTCAAAGAATAAATTAAGCCTTGTTCACAGAACCAAATAGTTCCATCTTTTCCTTAACGGTAGCCTTGATAGCTTCCACACCGGGTGCAAGCACCTTTCTGGGGTCAAAGCCCTTACCAACAAGGTCCTTACCCTCTTCTATATACTGTCTGGTAGCCTTGGAGAATGCTATCTGACATTCTGTGTTAACATTGATTTTGCTTACACCGAGAGAAATAGCCTTTTTAATCATATCCTCGGGAATACCTGTACCGCCGTGGAGAACAAGAGGCATAGGATCTGTTGCTTTGCTGATTTGTTCAAGAACATCAAAGCGGAGACCTGCCCAGTTTTCGGGATATTTTCCGTGGATGTTACCGATACCTGCAGCCAGCATATCCACACCAAGGTCTGCAATCATCTTGCACTCGTTAACATCGGCAACCTCGCCGCCGCCAACAACACCGTCTTCTTCACCGCCGATGGCACCTACTTCTGCTTCCACAGAGATGCCCTTTTCGTTGGCAATTCTGATGATTTCCTTGGTTTTTTCGATATTTTCTTCTATATCATAATGAGAACCGTCAAACATTACCGAAGAGAAGCCTGCTTCGATAACCTTGAGAGCGTGTTCATAGCTTCCGTGGTCAAGGTGGATAGCAACGGGAACTGTGATACCAAGCTCCTTAATCATACCCTTTACCATACCTACAACGGTAGTGTAACCGCACATATACTTTCCTGCACCTTCGGATACGCCGAGGATAACGGGAGAGTTAAGCTCTTGTGCAGTAAGAAGAATGGCCTTTGCCCATTCAAGGTTGTTTATGTTGAACTGACCTACTGCGTACTTGCCTGCTTTTGCTTTCAAAAGCATTTCTTTTGCCGATACTAACATATTGAAGTCCTCCGTGTGTTATTATTGATATCTTCATTATACTCTAAAGAGGGATAAGTGTCAAGGTAACGATTAACTAAATACCAAGGAGTTTTTGTGCATTTTTACAGTAAATTTTTTCTTTTTCCGTATCTGTAAGCTCCAGAGTTTCCAGAAGCCTCATCTCCCAGCTCGGTCTGTGCCAGGGAAGATCTGAGCCAAAGAGAAATCTGTCGGGAGTGTGCTTTTCCATTAAATCCATGGCATAGCATCTGGGCATTGTGGCATAGCCAAAAGAGGTATCAAACCATACGTTGTCTATACCGCAGAGCTTATCCATAACCTCTTTGTAGCACCCCTCGCCTCCCCAATGTGCCAGAACAACGGGAGAATCAAACCATTTTACTGCTCCCAGCATATTGTCCGGCATACTCTTGAAGGGGGGATGAAAGCCGTAGTCCACTCCTGCGTGAAAAAGGGCTATAAGTCCCAAAGAGGAAACCTTTTTGTATATAGGCTTCATCCTCTCTTCATCAGCAAAGAAGCTTTGATATTCGGGATGGAATTTAACACCCTTAAGTCCTGATTCCTTTATTCGTTCCAGCTCTTGGAGGGCATCGGGAGAGTCGGGATGCACCGAGCCGAAAGCAATAATGCTGTCATCCTTATTCATTTCCATTGCAAAGTCATTGACATTTTTTTGCTGTTTTGGGTTTGTGGCAATGGACTGAACTACGGAGATATCCACACCGTCCTTTGCCATTTCTTCCTTAAGGGATGCAAGAGTTCCTTTTGACTGGGGTTCAAGTCCCCCTGAAACATAGGATAGCTTCTCCATTGCACCGCCGGCTATTTTGTCGGGAAACGCGTGAGTATGAAAGTCGATTAACATTGTTTTTTACACCTCGTCATTTTGTTTTCATAAGTCCGTATTCGGCATTTTCGCCAAGCTCATCTGCTATACGGAGTATTCTGTTGTATTTGGCGGTGCGCTCTCCTCTTGAGGGTGCACCGGTCTTTATCTGTCCTGCATTTACCGCCACTGCAAGGTCTGCAATTGTAGTGTCCTCGGTTTCACCGCTTCGGTGGGATATCACTGCGGTGTAGCCGTTTCTTTTTGCGGTTTCTATGGCTTCCAGAGTTTCCGTAAGGGTTCCTATCTGGTTTACCTTGATAAGAATGGAGTTGCCGATTTTTCGCTCTATACCCATTTTCAGTCTGTCGGTATTGGTTACAAAAAGGTCGTCGCCAACAAGCTGAATTTTATCACCTAGTTCTTTGGTAAGGATTGACCAGGTTTCCATATCATCCTCTGCGGCACCATCCTCAATAGAGACTATGGGATATTTGTCGCAAAGATTTTTCCAGTAATTTACAAGCTCGCTTCCTGAAAAACGAATTCCGCTTTTGGGCATAAGATAGTCTCCGTTCTCTGTGAACCACTCCGAGGATGCCGCATCAATGGAAAGAACAAAGTCCTCCCCTGTCTTGTAGCCTGCGGCAGCTATGGCTTCGCATATGAGAACAAGAGCATCCTCGTCTTTGTCAAGAGACGGAGCAAAACCGCCCTCGTCGCCGACACTTGTGGAAAGTCCCTTTTCTTTAAGAATATTCTTAAGGGTATGAAAGACCTCTGCACAGGCACAAAGTGCATCACGGAATGTATCAAAGCCAGTCGGCATAATCATAAATTCCTGAATATCAACGTTGTTTCCCGCATGTGCGCCGCCGTTTAATATATTCATCATGGGAACGGGCAGAACATGACCAAAAGAGCCGCCTATATACTGATAGAGCCCAACACCAAGAGCATTTGATGCCGCCTTGGCGCAGGCAAGAGACACAGCGAGTATGGCATTTGCACCGAGATTTGATTTGTTGGCTGTGCCGTCCAGCTCTATGAGTGCACGGTCAATGGTGCACTGGTCGAGAACATTCATTCCCGATAGCTTGTCAGCAATCACTGTATTTACATTGTCTACTGCACGGATTACACCCCGTCCCAGATACCGTCCGCCTCCGTCACGAAGCTCTGCCGCTTCATGCACACCGGTGGATGCGCCTGACGGTACGGAAGCTCT
Organism: Clostridia bacterium; assembly: GCA_045545635.1. Taxonomy (GTDB): domain Bacteria; phylum Bacillota; class Clostridia; order UMGS1810; family UMGS1810; genus RGIG8748. Next base: position 3,227 of record JAZQBI010000226.1, read on the forward strand.
TCCCACATATCCGTCCTCGGTAATAACCGTTGCTTCCACTGTGGGGTTTCCTCTGGAATCAAGAATTTCCATTGCGTACACATCCGAAATTTCAATAAACTGTCGCATAATTTTTCACTCCTGAATAAATAAGAAATACACCGACTTTGCGGTGTATTTATTTTAACCAATTTGTGAAATGGTATTCTATTTCCTTTTGATAATATCGCAGGAATCGAGCATAACGGTCACTGGTCCGTCATTTAGAAGCTCCACCTTCATATCCGCACCAAAGATGCCTGTCTGTATTTTTTTGCCTGTTATGTTTCCCAGCGCTTCTACAAATTTGTCATAGTATACCGTTGCAGTGTCAGGCTTCATAGCATTTGTAAAGGACGGGCGTTTTCCGTGAGAGCAGTCTGCATAAAGGGTAAACTGACTTATGGCAAGTATGTCGCCGTCCACATCACCGACAGAAAGATTCATTTTTTCGTTCTCGTCCTCAAAAATACGCAGTCCTGCCATCTTCTGTGCCATAGGGATGATGTATTCTTCCTTGTCATCTTCACAAAAGCCTACCAGTGCAAGAAGTCCTGCACCAATACTGCCGTTAACTTTTCCGTCTATTGTAACAGAAGCATTTTTTACTCGCTGTATAAGAATTCTCATTTTTTACCTCTTCCCGGTGTTGCCAGTATCACATGCCAGCCTACACTAATAACAAAGTATGCCGCCAGAAGTATTGCGAGTGCCTTGAACACAGATCTTGCCCAGTTTCCTGCAAGAGCAGTACCGGCTATGATGTTATATACAAATTCGGGCATATTGTGCATAAAGAAAAAGCCAAATCCGAAAACAAGAAGAAAAACTACATATTCAACAAGATATTTGTGAGTTTTTTTTACTGCACGGTATGCTGTAAGTGCTGCCGCAACCCAGTATGCAATGCCCAGATAGCAGGAAGCCGTAATTATTGCAAGAGCATTTGCACTGTTATGTTCTCCGATATATACAAACATAAGGGACACAAAACCAATCATAGCAACCACAGTGGTTACAAGTGCAAGATTGGAATGGTGTTCACATCTTTCGTTTTTTATCTGTCTGTTATTTTTCATAGTTTTTAACTCCTTTGTATTATTACCAGTCGCCAAGCTCGTACATAATTGCGGAAATAGCGGCAATTGGTGCAGTTTCGCACCTCATTATACGTGGTCCGAGACCTACCGTGCAGGCCCCATCTTTGGTTGCTATCTCCACTTCTTCCTCTTCAAAACCTCCCTCAGGGCCGATGATTACGGCAATTTTAACCGTATCGGTTCTGCTTTGTATAAGGTCTTTGAGTCTGTTTGATGTTTCATTTTCATAAGGAAGTATGCACAAATCGAAATCCTTTATGCGAGAGAGCATATCCTTGTAGCTTATGCATTCTTCCACCTTGGGAATGATGCCTCGCATACATTGTTTGGCGGCTTCTTCGGCAATTCTCTGCCTGCGGATGAGTCTGGAATCCTCTTTATTGGCTTTGGCAACAGAGCGCTTCATAGCAACGGGTACAACCGAGCATACACCAAGCTCTACGGATTTCTGAATTATATAGTCCAGCTTGTCCCCTTTCGGGAATCCCTGAAAAAGCGTAATTTGTATATTACTTTCGTTTTTATTCTCCTGTACTGAGTCTATGGAAAGATTTACACTGTCCTTGCCGCATTCGGTAATGGTGCATATATAGTCTGTCTTGTTACCGTCGCATATGCTCAGCTTGTCCCCCGGTTTAAGCCTGAGAACCTTGGTGATATGTTTGACATCATCACCTGTGAGATACACATTTTCCGAGTCTATCTGCGACGGAGAAGCAAAAAATCTGTGCATGCAGGTATCTCCTTTTTTAAAATATAAAAAATACCATAGTTTAGTATAACACAATATGCACTGCAAATGCAAGAGCCAAATTTAAAATTGACAGGTTACGCACGCCCATCCGTCCTCACGGCGGATGCTTTTTATTTCTATATTCTCTTTATCCATGGCATTTGTCACATCAGCGAGTCTCTCCTCAATGATTCCTGAGGTAATAAATATTCCCCCTTGGGCAATGAGCCTCTTTACCGTGGGGAGCAGAGCTATTATTACATCTGCCACGATATTTGCCACTATCACATTGTATTTGGTTTGGGAGAGCTTGTCAAACAGAGCCTTGTCGCTTGTTACATCTCCTGCCGTTACCTCATATTTACTTTTGTCAACGCCGTTTCTGTCTGCATTCTCGTAGGCAACACGGATGCAGTTTTCGTCTATATCCACCGCTTTTGCACTTTTTGCTCCAAGCATGAGAGCTATTACGGAGAGTATTCCGCTTCCGCATCCGGCATCAAATATCTCGGTGTTTTCGTCCACATATTTTTCAAGCTCGCATATGCACATCTTGGTGCTTGCGTGAGTGCCCGTTCCAAAGGTCATTCCGGGATTTACCGTAAACACAACTCTGTCGGTTTCTCCCTCAAGCGGAGACCACTCCGGCTGAATGAGAATCTTCTCCCCTACTTCTATGGGTTTAAAGTATTCCTTCCAGTTGTTTGCCCAGTCCTCTTCGTTTAGCCCCTCGGTGGCAATTTCCAGTCTGCCAAGCTCATTGTCTGTGTCGGTTTTTTTGAGGGTTTCCAGTGCAGAGCGTACCGAGTTCATAACTTCGGGAGCAAAGTCGTTATTCTCCACATAAAACTTAACCCGTGTTTCGCCCTTTTTGGCTTCCAGAAGCTCCTCATCCACATAGTCCCAGTATTTTTTGTTGTCTTCAAGAAATTCTGTAAACTCACTTTCGTCCTCTATTTCAAATCCGCATATGCCTGCATCCTCAAGGCATGAGCAAACTGCATCAATTCCAAAGGTTGTTGTATATACGCTTACGCAAATCCATTCCATTTGATTTTCACTCCTTTACTAAAATCATAGTACTTATTTTGCTTTTTGTCAACGAAAACACTTGATATTGATTTAATAACATTATATAATTAGTATGAAAATGAGGTGAATCTCTTGAAAAATCTTGCAAACCCTGCCGTTATTAAGGAAATACTTATTAAAAACGGCTTCAATTTTTCAAAATCTCTGGGACAGAATTTTCTGATTGACGAAAATGCTCTTTCCGACATAGTGGCAAGTGCCTGCCCTGAGGGGGAAAATGTTCTGGAAATAGGCCCCGGCTTCGGCACCCTTACCCAAAGGCTGTGCCAAAGTGCAAAAAAGGTTGTATGCGTAGAGATAGACTCTGCGGCAATTCCGATACTAAAGGACAATCTGTCGGAATTTGACAACCTGACCATTATCCACGGGGATATTATGAAAACGGACATAGAGGCTCTCTCCAAGGAACATTTTGGCGGTGAAAGAATAAAAGTGTGTGCAAATCTGCCATACTACATAACAAGTCCGGTTATAATGAGCTTATTAAATCCTACCCTTCCGATAGGCGATATCACTGTTATGATTCAGAAAGAAGTTGCCCAAAGGATAAATGCCTCCCCCGGAACAAAGGATTACGGTGTGCTTACCCTCACTGTGGGTTACTATGCAACCTGCTCCCTTGTTACAGTGGTAAAGCCAAATTCCTTTATGCCTCCTCCAAAGGTGGATTCTGCAGTTATCTGTCTTACTATGAGGGACAAACCTCCCGTGGAAGTCAAAAGTGAGGAAATGTATTTCAAGGTAATAAAGGCGGCATTTGCCCTAAGACGGAAAACACTCCTCAATGCCCTTTCGTCAGGACTGGGTATGCCAAAGGAAGCGGTTGCTGCAGCTCTCACGAAGGCAGGAATAGATGAAAAAAGACGGGGAGAAACTCTTTCTGACAAGGAGTTTGCTCTTCTTGCCGATTATATTTTGGGAGGTGCCGGACTATGAACGGACTTGTAGTGGAAGGCGGTGCAAGCCGCACATACTTTGCTGTCGGTGTGATAGATGCCATGATGGAGGAAAACATTCCCTTTGACTATCTGGGCGGAGCATCTGCAGGTATATCCAATGCCATGAATTATGCAACAGGGCAGATAGGCAGAGGAATAGAGATAGGAACAACGCAACTTCCAAAGAAAGAGTATTCGGGACTAAGACATCTTTTTAATCCCAAAAACAGAAGCCTTTACAACATTGACTATGTGTTCCGCAGAGTTCCCGATGAGCTTGTCCCCTATGATTATGAAAAATTCAATGAGTACAAGGGAATTGCCGAAGCCGCTGTTACCAATATGGAAACGGGCAAAGCAGAATATATAAAAATAGAAAAACCCGAAAACGGATGGAACGTTCTCGTGGCAAGCTGCTCACTGCCGCTTATGTTTCCTGCGGCAGTAATAAACGGCAAAAAGTATATGGACGGCGGTATTGCCGATTCTGTTCCTTTCAGGCGTGCGATAGATGTGGGATGTGACAAGCTTGTTGTCATTCTCTCCCGTGAACGAAGCTATATCAAGGAGAAGGGCAAGGGCGAAAGTGTGTCTGCAAGGATTTTCGGTAAATACCCCGGCTTTTCCAAAGCACTCAAAAACCGCAGTATTATGTATAATTCTCAAAGGAAAGAGCTCTTCTCACTGGAGAATGAGGGCAAGGCTTTTGTAATTGCCCCAAAGGATACCCGCGGTTGGAGAAGAACGGAAAACGATCCCCAAAAAATAAAAGAAATATATGACGAAGGTTACAAAACCGGAAAGGAAATGATACCGTCACTCAAAGACTATCTCGGTATCAGTGTGTGAAATGAGCAAGCTTACAGAACTGTTTATTACATTTTTTAAAATCGGCGCTTTTACCTTTGGCGGAGGGTATGCAATGATACCCCTAATCCAAAAGGAAGCCGTGGAAAACAAAAAATGGGTGTCCGACGAGGATATTCTGGATATTGTGGCAATAGCCGAATCTACCCCCGGACCAATTGCAATTAACTCTGCAACCTTTGTAGGTTACAAAACAGCAGGGGTTATGGGTTCCTTTTGTGCCACACTGGGAGTTGTGATGCCGTCATTTATTATCATATCTCTCATCGCGGTTCTCCTTAGTGAATTTGCAACGCTAAAGCCCGTGGTATATGCGTTTTACGGAATACGGGCAGGTGTGCTGGCACTTGTTACCAAGTCTCTCTGGACTATGTACAAAAAAGCCCCCAAGGGTTATGTGGCTATGGCAATATCTCTTCTGGCACTTGTGGCAGTAGCCTTTGCAGGTGTTAATGCTCTTGTTGTGATAATTCTTAGTGCATTGATAGGATATGTTGTATCGGAAATAAAGAGAAGGAGGGAAACAAAATGATACTCCTCAAACTCTTTCTTACATTTTTGAAAATCGGTGCCTTTACCTTTGGCGGCGGATATGCAATGCTTCCTCTTATTCAGGAAGAGGTTATGAAAAATAACTGGGCTTCCATGGAAGAGCTGATTAACTTTGTTGCAGTAAGCGAAAGCACGCCCGGACCTTTTGCGATAAATATGGCAACCTATATAGGTATGGTAAAAGGCAATGTGCTCGGTGCTGTATGTGCTACACTGGGTGTTGTTGTCCCCTCTTTTGTTATAATACTTATTGTGGCAAGATTCTACGAAAAATTCAAGGAAAACCGTATAGTTGCAGGGTGTATGACCGGACTTAAAAGTGCGGTGATAGGTCTTATTGCGGCGGCACTCATATCCATGGCAAAGGCGGTATTTGTACCAAAGGGCTTTGCAGATGTCAATTTTGCATCTGTTATCCTGTCGGTAGGTATATATGTGGCTATGTGTGTTCTGTCTTTCAAAAAGAAGCTTCACCCTATTGCGGTGATAGGTATATCTGCTGTGGTGGGAATTGCGGTGCTTTATGCTTTTCCTGATTTAATATAATAACAGTATTATTTGTGGGGATATTGCGTATCCCCACACCCCCGTGATTATATGGGAAATGTATTATTGATTATATTAATTATATTAATTGTATTAATTACGAAGGGGAACTCCGCGTTCCCCTTCGTGCATCCCCTCCTCTCCGCTGTGAAATATGCAGGAAAATCAAAATCAAAAATCCAATTCTTATCCGAACGCTCCGGATGCGACGATTTTCGTCGCTTGTCCTCGCTAAACGGCAAATGCATAAGGGAACTGAACTATTGCATTTGCCGTTT
>JAZQBI010000227.1:0-5514 GCA_045545635.1 Clostridia bacterium
GCTATTGCACTGTCCAGTGCTTCCTTTGCCGGAAGATCAAGATGGTTTGTGAGCTCATCCAATATGAGGACATTGGGTTTTTCCATCATTATAATAAGAAGCAGAAGTCTTGCTCTTTCGCCGCCACTCAAAGCGCCTATCTGTTTAAAAACGTCTTCATCCTTAAAAAGTACCGAACCAAGACGTGTGCGGATATCCACCTCATCCATAAGCGGAAAGCGGTCGCTGATTTCCTCAAAAACGGTTTTGGAATCGGTAAGCTGTGCCTGCTCCTGATCGTAGTAGCTTACACTTGTGTTTCTTCCTATTTCTATATCCCCGTCAAAAAACTCGTGTTTTCCCAGGATGGTTTTGAGAAGTGTGGACTTGCCTGCACCGTTGGCACCGATTATCGCCGCCTTTTCTCCCCTTTTGACATCTATGTTAATATTCTCCGCAAGGGTAGTAAGTATTCCTGACTTGGGCACACTTACAGAAACATTCTCCGCTGTTATTACATCATTGTAGGAACGATACACACTTTCGAACTTAAATCGGCAAGCTTCATTATACACGATGGGTTTTTCGCCCACATCAAGTTTGTCGAGCATCTTCTGACGGCTTTTTGCCATTTTGGATGTGGAAGCTCTGGTAATATTTTTTGCAACATACTCTTCCAGCTTCTTTGCTTCCTCTACTCTTGCCTTGTAGTGTTTAAGCTCTATTTCATCATTTTGTTTTTTAAGAACAAGATATTTGGAATAGTTACCGGTGTAGCGTTTTATGCCGTGATGCTCTATCTCATATATGGCATCTGCAAGGCTATCCAGAAAATATCTGTCGTGGGACACTGCAATTATTATTCCCTTGTAATTTTTGAGATATGACTCAAGCCACTGCATTGTGGAAAAATCAAGATGGTTAGTAGGCTCATCCAGAAGAAGAACATCGGGATTTTCCGTAAGGAGTCTTGCCATTGCAAGCTTTGTCTTTTCCCCACCGGAAAGATTATCCACAAGCATATCCTTGCTGAACTTATCAAGTCCCATTCCGGTGAGAACGGTTTCTATTCTGGTTTTTATTTCAAAACCGCCGCGTTTTTCAAAGTACTCACTGCGTTCTCCGTAGGTTCTGAGAAGTCGGCTATGTTCTTCCTCATCCATATCCATAGCCATTTTCTGCTCCATTGCACGAAGCTCTGCTTCCATTGCCGTAAGGTCACCGAATGCAGCCATCATATATTCGCCTATAGTACAATGTGCTTCCGGAGAAGCATCCTGACGCAAAAACCCAAGAGTACAATCCTTGGGAGTGAGTATTCTGCCGCTATCGCAGACCATATCTCCGGCAATAATTTTGAGAAGTGTGGACTTGCCTGCACCGTTGGCACCGATAAGTCCTATCTTTTCATTGTCTGAAGCTGTAAGGGACACGGAATCCAATATAACGTCCGTGCCGTATGTTTTTGTAATATTTTCTACCTGTAATGCCATTTTTTCTCCTCAATCATAGCAAGGACAAAGAATATACACATTCCTTGCTCCGTATATTTTAAGAACCCGGGCACACTCATTTGCCGTGGTACCGCTGGTCAGTATATCGTCTACTACCAATACATCTTTGCCGTATACACTGTATCGGGGATGAACATCTATTGAACCCGAGGTGTAGAACTTTCTTTCAAAAAGTTTCATTTTGCTTACCTGACTTACAACTCTGCATCTGTACAAAAGGTCAGGGATATAACGTGACTTCCATATATCTGCAAGTTCCCGTGCAATAAGCTCTGTCTGGCTGTATTCCCTGTCACGGGTTTTGGAAACGGGAACAGGACAAATAAAAGCATCCTTAAGATACGGTCTCTCCTTTTCCGCCAAAGATATAATGTGGGCATATGCCTTGTAACAGTATTTTACCGATTTGAATTTGTATTTAATCATTGCATCCCTTGCTGATGCCTCATAAGGAATAAATGCTATGGCTTCATCAAAGAAAAACCGATCATCCCTGACTACCTTGGTCTTTGGAAGTGATGCACTGCATTTATCACACAGAGCAATTTTGCCAAGGTAAGAAAGGTTTTGCTGACACACCACACACTTTTTAGGATACAAAAGGTCTGCAAGTACATCGGTAATTTTATTAAAATGGAACTTCTTCATAGTTTTTTAACCTCTTGCACAATCCCGAATATCTCTTATCCTCACGGTTATTGTCTACCATCTGATGAACAATTGACTCCTTGCCTACAAGCACAACCACGCTTTTTGCACGGGTTATACCCGTGTAGAGCAAATTTCGGTTTATAAGCATATGAGGTGCATCGTACATAGGTATTATTACCACGGGGAATTCGCTTCCCTGACTTTTGTGTATAGTTACACAGTAGGCGTGTTCTATCTCCTCGGATATATCCTTGAAATCATAGACAACCTTTCGGTCATCGTAGATTACCGTCATAGTCTTTAAGTCGTTTCTTATGGACTCCACTATTCCCACATCACCGTTGAACACACCGTTGCCAAGTCTGGTGGTATTGATGTTGGACCAGGTTATATCATAGTTATTCCGTATTTGCATAACCTTGTCTCCCTCACGGAAAAGGCGAAAACCAAAATCGTGTTCTCTCTTATCCTCCGACGGGGGATTTAAGGCATCTCTCAGAATTTCGTTGAGGGCAAAAACGCCTGCAACTCCCTTTTTGGACGGTGAGAGTACCTGTATATCATTTTTTGATAGTCCATATATTTTGGGGAGCTTGTCCCTGCAAAGGGAAGTGATATATTTGATTCCGTCATTGGGGTTTTGAATATCGGCAAAGAAAAAGTCATTATCCTTAACGCCTAAAGCCGGATATACTCCGTTATTTATATCGTGGGCATTGGTAACGATGAGACTCTCTCTTGCCTGGCGAAAAATTTCTGTCAGGCGTATTACCTCTACCCTGCCGCTCTCTATAATGTCCCTTAGTACATTGCCGGGTCCAACCGACGGAAGCTGATTGATATCACCTACCATAATAAGGCGGGTGCCCTTTTGTATTGCACGAAGAAGTGCTGCGGCAAGGACAATATCAACCATAGACATCTCGTCTACTATAACAACATCAGCCTCAATGGGACTGGTTTCGTTTACCATAAATTCCGTTTCTTCATCCTCGCCCCGGAAAGTTGCCTCCAGAAGACGGTGAATGGTTTTTGCCTCAAGGGAGCACACCTGACTCATGCGCTTGGCGGCTCTACCCGTGGGAGCTGTAAGCACTACGGAAAGTCCCTGAGATTCCATTATATCAATAATTGCATTTATAATAGTAGTTTTTCCTGTTCCGGGGCCGCCTGTTATGACAAGTACACCGTTTTGCATGGCACTTATTACTGCGGTTCGCTGAAGAGAGGCAAAGCTGATTTTATGTTTCTTCTCCGTAATATCCAGTTGCTTTTCTATCTGCGATGCAGGATATTTATATTTGTGTGATGCAAGCTCACATATTTTATTGGCAACAAACGCCTCGCATCTTTGGTGAGAATATATGTACACTTTTTCGTCATCTAACGCAAAAACTCCGTCACCTGCAAGAGCGGTAACTGCATCATCTGCCCTTTCTTTATCCACACCGAGAAGTGCCGATGCAGCCTCAGTGAGAACCGTGCGGGGAAGATAGGTATGACCAAACTGTGTATTGTATTTAAGTGTGTATATAACACCTGCCCGTATGCGATTGATGTTGTCGGGGGATATATCCACTCTGGATGCAATGCCGTCGGCAGTCTTAAAGCCTATGCCGTCTATCTCCTCACAAAGAATATAAGGATTTGACTTTATTATATCTATTGCGGCAGAGCCGAACTTTTTGTAGATAGTAGCGGCAGCTCGCACCGATATTCCGCAATCCTGCAAAAACATAACAAGGGATGTGGAACCAAGTTGTGCAAGATAGCTCTCCTGCATTTTTAACGCTTTTGATAAGCTTATCCCTTTTATTTCCGCTACACGGTGAGGCTCGGTTTCCAATACAGAAAGAGTGTCCTCGCCAAATTTCTCAACAAGCTTTAGGGCGGTGGTCTTTCTTATGCCCTTGACTATGCCCGATGACAGATATCTCAGTATCGAATCTCTGGTGGCAGGCATAACCTTTTCGAACACTTCCGCCTTGAATTGTTCTCCATATGTGGGATGGCTTGTCCATCTGCCTTTTAGCCGCAGAGTTTCGCCCTCAGCAACAGCATGAAAATAACCTACCGCAATAAAGTTGCCGTCATCGTTTTCGAGTTCAAGGACTTTGTAACTGTTTTCTTCATTAGAATATATAACTGCAGTTACTTCGCCGCTGATGTTTTCCGTATTATTCACGCCATCACCCCCCATTTTATATTCAACTTATATTATAAACTATTCTGAAAAGCTATGTCAAGCCATAAAAAGGTTGACAAACAAGCAGATTTGTATTATAATTTACAAGGATTGATTTTATAATTATGCAAAATTAATTTATAATTATACACAAAGGAGATGTGCTGTATGTTAAAAGTAGGCGTACTCGGTGCGACAGGCTATGCCGGAATAGAAACCGTAAGAATTCTCTTGGGACATCCTGAGGTTGAAATTACAAGACTTGTATCCCACAGCTTTGTAGGAAAGAAGATATCCGAGGTTTATCCAAGCTTAAGACATGTATGTGAAATGGAATGCTGTGAGCTTGATGTTGACGATATAGCTGCAAACTGCGATTTGGTATTTACCGCACTGCCCCACGGTGCTTCAAAAGAGGTTATTCCTGCAATATACGAAAAGGGCATCAAAATTGTAGACCTTAGCGGTGACTTCCGCTATGATTCCAAGGAAGTTTACGAAAAGTGGTACGGTGAGCCTCATTGTGCTCCCGAAATACTGGAAAAATCCGTGTACGGTCTTTGCGAAATACACAGGGAGAAAATAAAAACTGCAACCATCGTTGGTAATCCCGGTTGTTATACCACCTGCTCAATACTTCCCCTGTATCCCCTGCTCCACGCAGGTGTTGTACACAAGGACAACATAATAATAGATGCAAAATCCGGAGTAACCGGTGCAGGCAGAACAGAAAAGCTACCATACAGCTTCTGCGAATGTACGGAAAACTCAAAGGCATACAAAATCGCAACTCACAGACACACATCTGAGATTGAACAGGAGCTTAGCCATGCTGCAGGAGAGGAAATTATGGTTTCCTTTACACCCCACCTTATTCCCCAGAAGAGAGGAATACTGGCTACAAGCTACGCAAACCTTAAGGAAGATATGACAGATGAGGCAATATACAAAATTCTCAGCGAGTTCTACAAGGATGAATACTTTGTGAGAGTTCTTAAACCCGGTGAGCTTCCGGAAACAAAAAATGTTGCCGGCTCCAACTTTATAGAAATCGGCTTCAAGGTAGACCACAGACTAAAGAGAGTGGTAGTTTCCTCCGCAATAGACAACCTATTTAAGGGTGCGGCAGGTCAGGCTGTACAGAATATGAACATAATGATGGGCTTCCAGGAGAAAGCTGGAATA
>JAZQBI010000228.1:0-4966 GCA_045545635.1 Clostridia bacterium
AAATCAGAACAAGTGGCAAAAAACCTTGAAATTTCAGCACAGAATTATTTTATAACCTCTGATATTGGCAATATGTACATCATCTCTCAGGCAATTAGTGACATGCAACATATGCTTGCTCAAAACGAAACCATTCACTCCATATACATGTACAGATTTTCCGAAAAGAAAGTTTTGTCTACTAAAAGAAGTTCGGATATCGGAAACAGCGAATTTAAACCAATAATCGAATATTACGAAAAATCCAAGACAACTAATTTTGCGGTAAGAACAACCTATTATGATGATTGGAGTAAAAGCAACTGTGATTTACTCTCGTTTTGCTACGGAGTATATTCCGATTCCATATGTCACGGAATTATTTCTGTCAACTATGAATTTGATGAACTCGACAGCCTTGTTGGAAGCGGAAAGAATGATACATTCTGTATAATGGACAAAAATGACAACCTATTGTACTCCAACAATCGTTCACTTTTAGATACAAAGCTTTCTGACATATATTCTTACAACACGGCTTCCAAAGAAAGTGTACTTATAAACGAACATGACTACACCTCCATAACAACACCCCTCAAGATGTACTCTCTGCGCCTTGTATCCATATACGATTATGACGAAGACTCAAATGCGAAGTTCTATCTTCGTATGACGCTGATATTATCAATTATTGCAGCTATAGTACTGGCGCTGCTTTTGTCCTTCTATGTTTCGTACTCTTTCTACAAGAGTCTGGCAGAAATCATTAACGGATTCAGCATAATAAAAACAGATGAAATATCTGAAAATATCACTGATGAAATAAATTATATAACTGATCAGACAAGTAAACTTATTGATAAAAATCAAAATTTCGAACGAGAACTTGCAGAAAATATGGCTCAATTAAAAAGCCTGCAGCTTACTGCATCCCAGCTCCAATTTAACCATCATTTTTTGTTTAATACACTAAATCTGATATCGGTGCTTGCCCACGATTTGGCAAAGGACGAAAACGCTGTTTCCAAAAGTATTGCTCTGCTTTCGGAGCTACTCAGAGTTTCTCTTGATACAGACCAGTACACCACATCTATAAGTGCTGAGATTATGTATGCCAAAAAATACATTGAATTGGAACAGCTAAAATACGAAAATATCTTCACTGTAGAATGGGATATTTCTCCGGAGCTTAATAACTTCAGAATAATCAAACTTATACTTCAGCCTATAATAGAAAATGCATTTATTCATGCACTTAAACCGATGCCAAAAGACTACGAAAAGAAACTCAGAATAAGTGCGCAGACACACGGCGACAAGATTGTATTTCACATTACAGATAACGGTATCGGTTTTGAACCGAAAAAATTAAAGGAAATTCAGGAATCCCTGCAAAGCTCTTCCTTTAACAAATCTAAACATATTGGGCTTACAAACATAAACAGCCGTATTAAACTCCTCTTTGGCGATGAGTGCGGTTTGACCATTCATCCCCTTGATATTGGAACAGATATAGAAATAACTATCCGTAAGATGGACTTTGGAGTATAAACCAGATAACCCCAAGAAAAACAGCGTTTTTCTTGGGGTTATAATTATCTTCCTTATTTTAAGTCAAAGATGTGCCTGCCGGAATCTAAGATAATTTTCTTATCTTTCAAAATAAGCGTCGCTGATGTATTAAAGGGAACATTTACATTTAACTTAAAACTTTCTTCTGACTTTTCCCATTTGACACATATATCACCATATTCTGTAGTGAGCTTCGTACTCACAAAAGAAAGCTCTTCTGTGATAAACGGTTTAACCGTAAATGTTTTGTAGCCTCCGTGGGGCTTTATACCGGAAAGGCCATAGAGATACCATGCTCCAATTGATGTAAATGCTGTGTGGCTTCTGGCTCCTGTTCCCTCCCATGTTTCCCACAAAGTAGTGGCACCGTTTGAGAGCATATAGCCAATTGATGGATAGTCAGTGCATTTTAGCATTTTATACACAATATCATTTTTGTCAAATCTGTCAAAAACCTTGAACATAAGCTCGGTTGCAACCATTCCGCTGTTGAATGTGTAACCTCTGTTTTCGATTTTTTTCTGAAGATTTCCAAGTACCTTATATGCCGTCTCATCTGTAACAATGTCTGCAAATAGAAGGTACACATCGGCTTCCTGCTCATCAAAAACACCGTTATCATACACATACTCATTTTTAAGCACTTCAACGCACTTATCTTTTTCTGTAACATAGCAAATATCAGCTTCCAGACCAAGTTCTCTGCACATTGCAAAATAGAGATTAATGCAATAGATATAATAAACGGTGTTTACAAGCCTTGGATGAATTTTAATTGCTTCGGGTTTTGGGTCGCTCCACGGGAATTTGCTCGGCATCACCCAATCTCCAAGACACCAACTGCCTTCTACGTGGCGGTTGATATATCCATCATCATCTTTCTGTGCCTTAAGATATGCAAGCCACTTTTCCACATGCGGTATACTCTCCGCGAGAAAATCCTTGTCGCCATATTGCATATAGAAATGCCACGGAACAGTTACAACCGCACTTCCCCACGCATGACCTCCGCAACCTCCAGAATAAGGCGCAGTATATGGAACAAAGCCTGAATCCATATCCTGGGAATCATTAATATCACGAATCCATTTTTTGTAGGTTTCATATCCATCATAGTTGTATACTGCGGCATTGGCAGAAAGCTGACCGTCACCTGTATATGGCAGGCGCTCTCTGTGGGGACAATCCATTGGTGTGCATCCGTGCATATTGGAAAGCACAGTATTCAGATACATTTTGTATATGGCATTTATACTGTCGTCGGAACAGTTGAAGCTTACTCTGTGAGGCATATCGGTACATACAAAAAGCGAATCAACATTCAGAATTTTAACACTTTCCGAATGCTTTATGTATATATATCTGTATGTATGCCATACAAACCTGGGAGTATATATTTCCTCGGCATTCCCGCCCAAAATATACACATCCTTCTGAATCTGATTTATATCATCGGGAACATAACCTACCGTTGAGGTATAGTTCAATTTTTCACCGTCAAAATCCTCAGCATAAAAGATTTCAACCTTATCTCCCTTATTGCCTTTTAATTTTATTCTTGCAAAACCGCTAACAACCTCAAGAGCATCATATATATTTTCTTTGATACACACTGCCTTTGTGGTTTTGATAACTCTTTCGCCGGGACACATCTGAGATATAAGCTCAGCTTCGGGAGCATTTATTGAAGATGCATATTCACCACCGGTATAACCGTTTGTGAAAAATTTTTCGTTGAATTTTCCTGCATCATAAATCTCGCCCGAAAAAAAGTTGTTATGTATAATGGGGCTTTCCATAACCTGCCAGCTTTCATCGGTTTCCACCACCAAATCACCTGCAGTAAGTCTTAAAAATGCTTTGAGATTACTGCCGTAATCAAAATCGCCCCTTATGGTCTTTCGGGCACTTTCTCTGTACCATCCGTTTCCAAGCCAGAGCACAACTGTGTTATTACCCCTGACAAGATAACTTGATACTTCGTATGACAGGTAGTACACACTTTTTCTTGTTGTATAATCAAATTCATTTATAAGATTACCATAGGTCACAGTGTCATAATCTGAGCGAACAGGCTGCATTATATCATCGGAAACTTTTTTTCCATTTATATACAGTTCAAATAAACCGAGACCGCAAACATTTACCGTAGCATATTGAGGTACATCACTTAGTGTAAATTCTTTTCTTAAAAGCGGTGCAGAAAAGTGACCGGGTGCAGTTATCCAATTTGGCTCCTCACCACACACAAAACCCGTTATAAACCATGAGTTATCGCTTTTGAATATTCCTTTGTCAGTAAATATCTCTACATTCCAATAATACTTTTCATTACTTTTCAGCTCCAGACCATCACATTTTACTCTGACATTCTCTGAGCTTTCAATTATACCACTGTCCCAGTCATACTCCCTGTTATATATCTTTAATCTGTATGCAGTCTGAACTTTTGCATCGGCATCTGATATACTCCATATAAATGTCGGATTTGTAACGCCAACGGGTGTTTTTGCACTGCAACAGCTTGTAGTGATTTTCATATTGAAATCCCCCTTTTTAACCATCTTGTTTTAATTATCTATTGCTTCAACATTTACTTTTTGCCTGTATTCCCTCGGTGTCATCCCCGTATATGTACGGAAAAGCCTGCTGAAAGTTTTGGCAACGGGTATTCCCACCTGCTGCCCTATCTCACCTATGGAATATGCTTTGTACTCCAGAAGATGCATTGCAAGTGTAATTCTGTAAAAATTGAGGTATTTGTGAAATGACATATTTGTCACCTTTTTGAACATTCTGGAAAAAACATTTGTTTCATACCCCACAAGTTTTGCAACATCATCAAGCATAATTTTCTCGCTGTAATGAACCTTGACAAAATCAAATACATTTTGCATTCTCAGGTATTTTTCAAGCTGATATTTCCTCTTGACATTGCCTGAAACATGCCTTGGAACAACCCTATAAAGCATAACAAAAAGCTGATTAATGTATCCTCTTATGGCAAGAGCGGATACCGCATCAGGCTCTGAATACTCTCTGTAAATCTTCTTTATGTAATCAACGAGTTTTTTTGCATAGGTTTTTTCGCTTCCCCGTCGAATCAGCGGCTCATCAAATGACTTTTTGGCAAACTCGTGAAAGGATGAGTCTAAAAACTGCGAACCAAATTCTATATCAAAAATTGCTGAATCGTTATCTATTATCAACTGATGCATGGAAAGGCTGTCAATAAGAAGTACATCTCCTTTATGCAGTCTGTATTCTATGTCGTCCATAATGACGGTTACTTCACCATGAACACAAAATATAAGTTCTATCTCGTTATGACAGTGGTTTGGATATGATGCCTTAACAAAAGATATAAAATACGGTTCCTCACCCATAAGAATTCTTTGATATTCCACAACACCAC
>JAZQBI010000229.1:0-7349 GCA_045545635.1 Clostridia bacterium
AAGATAATTCCTTTATTATTTGTCACCTATTGAAATTTCCTTAATTATAGTATATAATAAATCTGATTATATCACAATTACCAAACAAGGAGTTTTTAATATAACCAGATGAAGTATTCAATTGATTTAGGTTCAAGCAAAAGAGCTTATATACAACTATATGAACAATTAAGAGCAGATATAATAAATTTCGTCTATAAATACGGTGACAAGCTTCCTTCAAAACGTCTTCTGGCTGATGAAACATTGACAAGTGTTGTCACCGTGGAACACGCATACAGTATATTATGCGATGAAGGATATATCGAAGCCATAGAACGCAGTGGATATTTTGTTACATACCGAAAGGATGATTTTGTTCCCATTGCAGAGCATGAGCCGCACGATATAACTGTTGAACATATTAACTATCACGAAAGCGAAGTATTTCCGTTTTCTGTTTTTGCCAAAACTATGCGTAATGTCATTTCAAAATACGGTGAGCAAATACTGATAAAATCTCCGAATTCAGGCTGCTTTGAGT
Organism: Clostridia bacterium; assembly: GCA_045545635.1. Taxonomy (GTDB): domain Bacteria; phylum Bacillota; class Clostridia; order UMGS1810; family UMGS1810; genus RGIG8748. Next base: position 524 of record JAZQBI010000229.1, read on the forward strand.
TAAGAAAATCAATATCCGATTATCTTGCCAGGGGAAAAGGAATAAACGTTACACCGGAACAAATTGTAATCGGCTCCGGTGCAGAATATTTGTATGGACTTATCGTACAATTTTTAGGAAGAGAAAAGATTTTTGGGATTGAAAATCCCTCTTATGAAAAGATACTCTCTGTATATAAATCCAACGGTGCCAAGTGCGAATTACTTAATTTAGGTAAAGATGGTATTCTCACCTCACACCTTAACAAAACTCAGGCAACCGTCTTACATGTAACACCATTCAGAAGTTTTCCAAGCGGTGTCACTGCAAGTGCTTCAAAAAGAAATGAGTATATTAAGTGGGCTGCGGACCGAAACGGAATCATAATTGAAGATGATTTCGATTCTGAGTTTACCGTTTCAACTAAAAACGAAGACACTTTGTTCTCACTTGAACCAACACATAGTGTGATATATATAAACACCTTTACGAAAACTGTTGCTCCATCAATGCGTATCGGATATATGGTTATGCCGGAACAGCTTGTTGATTCGTTTTTTCATAAGATGGGATTTTATTCCTGTACTGTACCTGTATTTGAGCAGTATGTACTTGCCGAATTTATAAACAACGGAGATTTTGAAAGACATATAAACCGAATCAGAAGAAAACGCCGTCAAGCATTAAAAGATAAGTAGGAACTGAAGCCCTTAACTATTATAAAATATCAATATGTTCGCCGTTTAATGCTTTATTCATACTTCTGACAGCACAGAACTTGCCGCACATAGAACAGCTTTCTTCGATTTCCGGCTTTCTTTCATCACGGATTTTCTTCGCAGTTTCAGGATCTATGGAACACTTCCATTGTTTTTCCCAATCAAAGTTTCTTCTGGCATCTGCCATTTCATCATCAATATCCCTTGCGTGTGGAACCTTTTTTGCGATGTCGGCTGCATGTGCCGCAATTTTTGATGCTATGATGCCTTGTTTAACATCCTCTACATTTGGCAGAGCCAAGTGCTCTGCAGGTGTTACATAGCAAAGAAATGCCGCACCGGCCGATGCTGCTATTGCTCCGCCGATTGCGCTTGTTATATGGTCATATCCGGGAGCAATGTCGGTAACAATGGGCCCTAATACATAGAAAGGAGCACCCATACAGATTGTCTGCTGAAGTTTCATATTTGCTTCGATCTGGTCAAGAGGCATATGTCCAGGCCCCTCTACCATAACCTGAACATTTTTTGCCCACGCTCTTTTTGTAAGCTCGCCGAGTCTCACTAATTCCTCAATCTGACATACATCACTTGCATCTGCAAGGCATCCGGGACGACAAGCATCCCCAAGTGAAATGGTTACATCATACTCACGGCATATATCAAGTATCTCATCGTAATGCTCATAGAACGGATTTTCTTCACCGGTCATACTCATCCAAGCAAATACAAGAGATCCTCCTCGGGATACGATATTCATTTTTCTCTTGTGTTTTTTTATCTGTTCTATAGTCTTCCTTGTGATACCGCAGTGAATTGTAACAAAATCAACACCATCCTGAGCGTGAAGTCTTATTACATCAATGAAATCCTTTGCTGTAAGTGTGTCTAAATCCCTTTGATAGTGAATCACGCTGTCATATACGGGAACAGTTCCTATCATTGCAGGACATTCCTTTGTCAGTTTTTGTCTGAACGGCTGAGTGTTCCCGTGGGAAGACAAATCCATTATGGCTTCTGCCCCCATATTTACTGCTGTCATAACCTTTTCCATTTCAACATCATAATTCTTGCAGTCTTTGGATACACCTAAGTTCACATTGATTTTGGTGCGAAGCATAGAGCCTACACCGTTAGGTTCTATGCAGGTATGTAATTTGTTTGCACAGATTGCAATCTGTCCTTTGGCAACAAGCTCCCTGATTTCCTCCGGTGTTCTGTATTCCTTTTCTGCAACCGTCTTCATTTCAGGTGTTATAATACCTCTTTTTGCGGCATCCATTTGTGTTGTGTAATTTCTCATTTCATCAATTCCTTTCAACCTGATATTTTTCTTCGGCAAAATACGATGCAAGATCAAAGTTATGCATCATTGGTCCTGAACCTTTTCCCAAATCAAGTTGTGCAAAAAGAGCACCTGAAATATATTCCTTTGCTCTTTGAACGGACTCAGAAAGCATAAAGCCTTTTGCTAGATTTGATGATATAGCACTTGATAATGTACAGCCTGTACCATGTGTGTTCGGGTTATCTATTCGCTTTCCTTCAAACCAATGATATTTTCCGTTTTCATATAAAAGATCGTTAGCATCACTGATACTATGTCCGCCTTTCAGGAGAACTGCACAGCTATATGAATCACCAATAGCTTTTGCTGCCTTTTGTATATCATCTTTATTTTTAATGACAACTTCGGACAAAACCTCTGCCTCCGGAATATTGGGTGTGATGAGTGTTGCCAGCGGAAGCAGTTCTTTGGTAAGCTTCGCAACTGCATCTGTTTTCATAAGCGCAGAACCGCTTGTTGCAACCATAACAGGATCGACAACAATATTTTTTGCATTATGGTATTTTAGTCTGTCTGCAATTACGCTTATTAGTTCTGTTGAAGATACCATGCCGATTTTTACAGCATCAGGATAAATATCCTCAAACACTGCATCAATTTGTTGTTTCAAAAAATAAGGCGGTGACTCCAAAATTGCTCTCACGCCGGTGGTGTTTTGTGCTGTCAGAGCCGTTATAGCACTCATGGCATAAACACCATTCATTGTCATTGTTTTAATATCCGCCTCTATACCGGCGCCGCCGCTTGGATCACTTCCCGCAATGGTTAATACTGTTTTCATTTTCGTTTCAATTCCTTCGCTAATTTAAGCAAAATTTCAGTTTCGGCTTTAGGATCATCTGCCTTCATAATTGCAGAAACTACGCATAAGCCTGCAATATTTATTCCTTTAAGAATCTGTACATTGTTTTTATTTAGTCCACCAATAGCATTTACAGGGATTGGCACAGATTTGCATATTGCATCAAGTGTTTCGGTTGATGTTAAAACTGTCTTGACTTTTGTTGTAGTGGGATAGATTGCTCCTACACCAAGATAGTCTGCACCTTGCCTATAAGCTTCAAGAGCCTGTGGAACAGTTTTTGTTGTCGCTCCTATAATAAAATCATCACCGAGAATTTTTCTTGCCGTAGAAATTGGCATATCACTTTGTCCAAGATGAACGCCCTCTGCACCCACGCTAAGAGCAACATCCACTCTGTCGTCAATGATAAGCGGTACATTATATTTTTTTGTAAGCATATGTACCTTTTCTGCAAGTACAATATATTCTCTTGTGGTCCTATCCTTCTCACGAAGTTGGAGAAGGCTAGCCCCGCCTTTTAAAGCTTCTTCTGTTCTCCTTAAAAATTCTTCTTCGCTGAATCCGGTGCTGTCTGTTATAAAATATAGTGTTGTATCAAAATTTCTCATCTTAATTTTCTCCTATACATAAAGATAATCATTCAAAACGGGCTGTAGACCTTCGTCTGCGATATCTTTATACATCTTGTCAAGACTTCTGTTATCGTCAATTTCAAACTGTTCATCGCCCTGAACTTCATCTGACTCTTTTCCGCTGTATTTACTTTCGTGGTCACCTATTCCGGTAGATACGCCTGCGGAAACCTTTGTTGCGGCAATTTTAACAATACCATTTCTGAACTGTGCACTTTCGCGGGAAGATACTGTGATGCCTACAAAAGGTAAGAATATACGATAAGCGCAGATTATCTGACAGAGTTGTTTTTCGTGAACATCTAATGGGTTGATTTTATCGTTATTGATAATAGGTCTTAGTCTTGGGCAGGACAGCGACATTTCTGCGTGAGGATATTTTCTTTGCAGATAGTACACGTGAAGGGCACTTGCCAAGGCATCCTTCCTGAAATCAGAAAGGCCCAAAAGTGCGGAAAACGCTACGCCTCGCATACCGCCCATAAGTGCTCGTTCCTGTGCATCAAAACGATACGGCCACACACGCTTAGCCCCTAGTAGGTGTAGCTGTTCGTACTTTTCTGTATCATAAGTTTCCTGAAATACAGTTACATAGTCAGCGCCACATTCATGCAGATACTTATATTCATCGGTATTTACGGGATATATTTCAAGTCCCACCATACGGAAATACTTTCTTGCTTTCTTGCAAGCTTCTCCGATATAGTCTATATCGCTTTGTGTACGGCTTTCGCCCGTCAGAATCAGAACCTCTTCCATACCGCTGTCTGCGATAACCTTCATTTCTTTTTCAATCTGCTCCATAGAAAGCTTCATCCGGTTAATGTGATTGTAGCAGTTAAATCCGCAATACACACAGTAGTTTTCGCAATAATTGGCTATGTATAAAGGTGTAAAAAGATATACCGTGTTACCGAAGTGTTTACTTGTTTCAAGTCTTGCTCTCTGTGCCATTTGTTCTAAAAACGGCTCTGCTGCAGGAGAAAGCAGTGCCTTGAAATTTTCTATGGTACAGGTTTCGCACTCTAATGCTGCTTTTACATCTTTTGATGTATATTCTGAGTAATCAAATGAATTCATCTGTTCCATTACATTTTTGCAAACATCGGATTCTATTTTCTCCATCCCCGGCAAATATTCCATGTGGTTTTTTCGTGAGGAAGGATCTGTTTCAAGTCTGTGCTTTCTTGCAAGTGATTCCGGAGATAAATATTCGGAGTCCACAAAGAATTGATTCTCCATTTTGTGCACCTCCTTAATCTCTCAAAAATCCCGTAAGCGGATCGGATGCAGATGCACCGCGGGTAAGAACTCTTCCAAGTCCTGAAAGGTAAGCTTTTCTTCCTGCCTCAATTGCCTGACGGAAGGCTGATGCCATAAGCGGAAGATCGCCTGCGGTAGCAAGTGCTGTGTTTGCCATAATAGCCGCTGCACCCATTTCCATTGCTTCACACGCCTGAGAAGGCTTACCGATACCTGCATCAACAATAATCGGCAAATCAATTTCATCAATAAGAATCTGAATAAACTCCTTTGTTGCAAGTCCTCTATTTGAACCTATGGGAGATGCAAGAGGCATTATGGTTGCAGCTCCTGCATTGGCTAAATCACGGGCAACATTCAGGTCTGGATACATATACGGCATTACAACAAATCCGTCGTTTGCAAGAATTTCTGTTGCTTTTATGGTTTCCTCATTATCCGGAAGAAGATATTTTGAATCACGCATAATTTCAATTTTAACAAAATTACCGCAGCCAAGCTCACGGGCAAGCCTTGCAATTCTTACAGCTTCCCGGGCATTCCTTGCTCCGCTTGTGTTAGGAAGTAAGGTAATTCCTTTTGGAATAAAATCTAAAATGTTCTCTTGTTCTTTTGTATTTGCACGACGTACTGCAAGAGTTATAATTTCCGCACCTGCATCCTTTACCGCAGCTTCAATCAGGTTGAGAGAATATTTTCCCGAACCCAGAATAAAACGGGAATTAAATTCGTGACCGCCGATAACAAGTTTGTCGTTATTCATTTGCATTTCCTTCTTTCTATACTTCGTATTCTTCTGCTATAATTCTTAAAACCATATGCGCCTGATGTGCAGCACACAGCATAACTCTTGATGATACCAGACCGATTCCATCGGATGCATCGCTTACTTCATCGCCACAAAGATAAAACCTCTTTGAAATTTTCCGCGTATGTATTGCATTGCTACTGCCAAGTCCTGCCATGCCGGAGGCAACTACCATATATTTATCCGGCATTTTCTCCAGAACAAGATTTGTCAACATTGCCTTACATTCCGAATTATCAAATCCCTCACAGATAATATCGGCATCCGCCAGTACATCCGTTCCATTGCTTTCATCAAGGCGAATTGTATGTATCTTTATTTCAAGATAAGGATTTATTTCCTTCAGGTTGTCTTGTAAGGCTATCGTTTTACTCATTCCGATTTGATTTATTTTATACTGCTGACGATGCAGATTTGTTATATCTACTTTATCAAAATCAATCAGTATAAGTTTTCCTATACCGACACGGGCAAGCGAGACGGCTATATTTGAACCCAGACCGCCAAGACCGCATACTGCGACAATTGTGGATGAAATTTTATTTTGAAACTCAATTCCGTGCCTGTCATTTAATGCATTTATCCATTCTTCTTTATCCGGAATCATATCAGCCACCTCCTACAAAACTTACAACCTCGACACTGTCACCATCCTTAAAAATCGTATCAGTATACTGTGCTTTAGGAACTATATCACCGTTAAGTTCAACCGCAACACGCATTAAGTCGTAGCCTGCGGAATTAAGATATTCTGCGACAGACTTACCGACTGTATCTAAATTTTCTCCGTTTATTCTTACCACTAAAATCACCTCCAAAACTCAAACAAAAAAGGAGCTACCGATTTGGTAACTCCTACGATTACTTAAGTTTTCCTAAAACTTGCGTTTAAGGCATCCCTACGTTGGCATTATCCAAATCAGGTTCTCGGTCGAAGGTCGCACCTTCCTCTCAGCCTGTAATACAAGCTCCCGTTTCTTATTTAGTTCAGATATATAATATCACTTTAGAAAACATATTTCAATAGTTTAATTGAATTTTTTTATTTAGCATAACTAATTCCTGCGGTCAAGTGCTCCTATGCAAAACTCATTCTCTCCTTTGTTTCTCAGCTTTTCAGTCTGCCTCAACATCCGCACGTCGTGGTTCGAGCCTATCGGCGTGCTTTAAAGCAAAAAGTCCCCAAATGGGACTTTTCGCTTTTGGCGCGCTTGATAGGAATCGAAGCCGCTTTGGGCGGCATTTCCTCACTTCGTTCGGTCACCTACGCAG
>JAZQBI010000230.1:0-11301 GCA_045545635.1 Clostridia bacterium
GGAACTCAGTGACAATGACGCAGAGGACACACCTGTACCCATTCCGAACACAGTAGTTAAGCTCTGCAGTGCCGATGATACTTGGTGGGCAGCCGCCTGGGAAAGTAGGACGTCGCTGGGGTAAAAAAATACACCGTACTAAAAGTACGGTGTATTTTTTTATCTCAGCGAATATAAATTTGCCACGGAAAGTTAGTCTAAGTAACAAACATAAGGATGTTTGAAATATATGGTTTCCAACAATTTTTGAAGTTTTCGAATAATAATTTTTGGCTGTAACAAGGCAAAAACACAGGAAATATGGTAATATTTCCGAGTATTTTAACAAAGTTACAACCAAAAATTATATTAGAAAACCATCCTTAATGTTAGTTACTTAGACTATATGTGACACCCCGTGAATTGAGCCCAAAGGGCGAAAATGAATGGTTAGGTGGAACTATGCCAAAACACTCGACGAAGCGAGCGCCCTCTACGGAGCGAAGGTGAGTCGCAAGTGTTGACGGCTGACGTCATAAACGCTTGATGAGTAGATACTTGTACTTCTAGTACGGTGTATTTTTTTTATCTCAGCGAATATAAATTTGCCACGGAAAGTATGAGTGACACCCCGTGAATTGAGTCCGCAGGACGAAAATGAACGGTCTGGTGGAACTTATGCCAAAACACTCGCCGAAGCGAGCGCCCTCTACGGGGCGAAGGTGAGGCGCAAGTGTTGACGGCGGACGTCATAAATGCTTGATGAGTAGATACTTATACTTCCAGTACGGTGTATTTTTTTATCTCAGTGAATATAAATTTGCCACGGAAAGTTAGTCTAATGTGAAGTATATTATCTGCTCTCCAACTTGTTAACAAATTCGCAAAGACCGTCTACAATCTCATTGCAGATTTTTTCACCCAGCTCCTTGGTTGCCTGATGAGGAAGTCCCATTACTCCGACTTCTATTTCGTCACGCTGACCGACAGTTTCTATTACAAATGGCGAATCAACAGGTTTTGTTCTTTTTTCAAACCAATCCTGATCAGTTCTCATCATTTTGGCATAGTATTCTTCGTCCATAACTATTTCGGATCCCACAAGCTCAGGTGCCCAGTGCATCATAAGTGCGGTTTCCATCATTCCTGCATGGAAATCATGTTCGGGTTCCATGGAGAAGCCGGATAACCATGTGGGGGACAGATTCCACGCTTCTACAAGAGATAAACAGATTTTTTGAGCCATATCCTTGTTTCTGCGCAGTAACATCTGGAGGCTGTTTCGAAGAGCATTTATATTGTCTGTGCCTGCATGTCCCAAAAGGACGATTATGTTCTTAAATCCCATACGAACAAATTCCGAAACAATTTCCGAAATATATAGTCCAAAGGTATTTGGACTTACATTGACAGTACCAAGCAGTTCTCCGCCGGAAAAGCAGTAATTTACCGACGGTGCAACAACGGCATTAAGCTTTTCGCCTGCAATAACCGTAGGCATAACGGAATTCAGTATATCCGTTGAAAGCGGAAGATGAAATCCGTGCTGCTCCACAACACCTGTAGGTATAATTACAGTTTTTGTTTTCTCCATTGCCTGTTGCATATCTCGAACAGTCATTTTTTCCATGTAAAAAGCCATTATAAAATCCTCCTGTATATGTAATTTAATTACATTATATTCGGGCAACAAGTTCATTTCAATGGACTTTACAACTTTTTGTAGACAATATAACTGTGATGAGTTATAATACTTGTAAACATATTTTGGCAAGGAGAGATTACTGTGAATGCAGGGTACATAAAATTCAATTCAATACCCGAAATCGGATTTGTGCATCACTATTATTCGAGTGATTATATGTTTGATTACGAGAGGAGAACCCGCAGCTTTGAAATAGTGTACATAAATTCAGGAGCTGTAGCTTTTGAGCTTGAGGACAAAATTTTTCGTGCCAATGAGGGAGATGTGCTTGTGCTTTTTCGCCATCTGCCCATAAAGCTCTATGCTTGCGGAAACACGGGACAATCTCACTGCACCGTGCAGCTGCATCTTGACTATGATTTTGAACTTGTCGATTCTGACGAACCGCTTCCCGATGACGGACTTGCTCTGCCGTTTGTAACCCATCGAAGCAAATTGACCGAAGAGATAAAAAAAGATTTGTATGATATAGTGCATAAGGTTTCCGAAGCACCGGACCGTCACAGCTTTCGTTCCTCCCTGAAAGCTGTTGAAATACTGCATAGGCTTGATGAACAGACTAGGGAAATGTCCGAAACAGCCAATTCATCTCACACGGCAATTGCCTCTCTTGCAGAAGCCTATATAAAGGATAATATTAATAATAAAATTAGATTAGAAGATATTTCTGCCGCACTGGGGAAGAGTCCGAATTACATTAATTACGCCTTTAAAAAATCAAAAGGAACAACTCTGACAGAATATATAAACGGAGAAAAAATAAAACTCATTGCCACCCTTATGCAAAAGGAGAATATGCACTTTTCCGTGGCGTGCAGCTATGTGGGAATATCAGATTCATCCTATGGATACCGTCTTTTTAAAAAGCATACGGGACTTACACCCAAAATGTTTTTAAAAAGCGATAAGATGCTTCGGAAGTAAAAAGTGGGTTGTAAATTAATTCGCCGAATTAATTTACAACCCATTTTGACTACATTTTCCTTAGTTCTGTAATTTTGTTTTTAAGTGCCTCCAGAGCTTCTTTTTCGTCGTTTAAGTCCTTTACAGTTTCCTCCATAGGGCACATTCCGTCGCCTTTTCTGTTCATTATAAATTCGCTTTTGTTTTTGTAGCTGAAGCTGATTCCCTTTGCACTGAGCCATTTTGTGGCAGGCTCACTCATGTTTTCACCATAGCATCCCTCTGCATCTGCAAGGGATAGTATCATTGATGCCGCTTTGCCTATTATTGTATCAGCAAGAAATGCATTTTTGAGCATACCTTTTTCGTATAGTTCAATAAGGTAATAAATGCCCTTTGGTGAGGATGCATCAACTATTTTGTTGTCCCTGACCACAACACAGGTAGCTTTGCCCTGTTCTATCATGGAAACAGCCTCGGCACGTGCGTCATATCTTTCCTTTGGAAAAAGCTTCTGCACAAGTGTGGGGATAACTGCAAGCTGTATCACAATTCCCGGCATACCCTTTACTACCATAGCCACAAGGGGAACCGCAGAGGCTGTCGTATCAAAAAATATAAGAGCTTTGGCACAAATCAGGTAGATTATCCTGCCGGATACCATTGCAATAATAAGGGCAATGTATGTACCCCATGTGCTTTTCCTGAAAAAATTCACTTTAAACAAAAGACCGCACATAAGACCGTAGACGGCAAGCTCCGCCATCATGAGTATCCCTGTCGGATACAGCACGGGCATCCCCGTGAGAATACTGTTCAAAAACGGGAGAATAACCCCGCTTGCTGCGCCAAATACCGGACCGCACAAAAATCCGCACAGGAGAACCGGAATGTGCATAGGCAGAAGAATGTTGCCGGGCATACCGAAGCCGTGGGCTGTTGCATAGGGCAGAAGTATTCCCAGTGCAAGCATAAGACCTGCAGTTACTGTTCTTCCGGATTTGTTTAATTTCATATGAATTCACCTTACTTATTGTATTTTTCGTTGTACCATTCCTCAAAGAGCTCGTAGTTTTCCTTAACTTCGTCCCGGTCTCTCTGGAATACACCGATAGCCGCAAGGTCATTGGGTTTAAGCACTGAGAAAACCTCATCATAGGTATCCTTGATAAGCTGCCTTTTTTCCTCAGGATTAGCCTTTAAGAAGAGCTGACCTCCTGCAAATATCTTGTAGGCAATTATCGGTTTATCTATGTGCTTTAAGGTATTCAGCATTACGGCTCTGTCCTCAGGGTAGAAAACAATGTGTGCTTTTGTTTTGCCCGAGAAAAATCCGCTGGGTTCTCCCTCTCTGCCTCGTCTGGCGTTGTGCATACTTGCCAGGTAGAAGTCTGCTCCCCAATTTTCCTCCTCGCATCTTTCGATAACCTCGGGATAATGGCTTGCAAGACCTACAGGCACTCCCATCTCTCTCCACATTTTTATGTTTTCCTTGATTTTCTCGATTCTTCCGGTTTCATAGAGGTTGTCGGTGGTAGTACCCTGATGGTAGATACCTATGGTATTGAGCTCCTGAAGCTGCCACATACTTACCTGCTGATTCATAGGCATATATGGCTGCCAGATAAACTTCATATTTCCGCCCTCGTTCTGATATTCGGAAAAGAGCCTTACCATATAGGGATCTGCCAGGGGAAGCATAGCATTGAAACCGATTTTCTCAATATAGTGGAAGGTCTTTTTGAGTGTTTCCGCATTGTAGTATGTTTTCATTTCCTTGCCGGTGATTTTGTCCTCAATGTAGGAGTGGCCTGTCATAGGGTTATCTCCTATGATGAGCTTTGTGAGCTTGTGACCAAAAAAATCCACTTTAATCATAACACATTTTCCTTTCCTTTACAAGTTTATTGCACTGCCCGTTTCGGCAGATTTGTATATTGCATCTATTATCTCCATAAGCATAACACCCTGGTCGATTGTTGCCATACACTGTGTACCGTTTACACAGCAATCCACAAAGTGGTTTATTTCTGCCTCAAAGGGATTTATTTTGGGTAGATGCGGTATGGAATTGTTAAGGTACAGGTTATCTGTAACCTCCAGGATTTTGACGGGGCTTTCTTCGCTGAAGCTTTCTACGATTGCTCCTGCTTTTTCTCCGTTTATCTCGCAATAACATCCGGTTTTGTCCGACAGCAGTAATCCGCCGGATTTTATATACAGATTTGTGCCGTTTTCAAAGTTAACAAAGCCTTTGATAAAATCCTCGATATCACCTTCATCGAAGTTGATGTTTTTATGGACTTTTGATTTGGTTCTTCCGGCGAGAGAGCTGTTTGCATGACTTTCAAAAGCCATCACGGTCTTTGGCTTGGGATAACCCATAAGGTACAAAATGAGATCAAGCTCATGAATTGCTCCGTCTATGAGGCTCCCACCGCCAAGACTTCTCTTTGCAAACCATCCGCTTGGCATTGACATCAATCCCAGGCGGACAGCCTCGGCACATATGATTTTTCCCATTTTGCCGGAGTCAATATATTCCTTTAGATATTTTGTCTTGCTGTCAAAACGACGTACCAAACCAAGCATAAATACCTTGTCATATCCAATTAGTGCGGACTGTATCTGCGCGGCTTCATCAGCGTTTAGTGCAGGAGGCTTTTCGCAAAGAATATGCTTGTGAGCTTCTATTGCATCCAGAGCAATGTCCTTGTGAGTGAATGTGGGCGTACAGATGCTTACTGCATCAATTTCGGAGCTGTTTAATATGTCTTTGTAGTCTGTAAAGATGCTCCTGATGCCAAATTTTTCAGCAGTTTTCTGTGCCTGAGCGGGGTTGATGTCGGCAATGGAAACCACCTCGCAGCAAGGATTTGCCTGATAATTCAGTATGTGCCTTTCTGTGATGCTTCCGGCACCGATTATACCGATCTTCAGCATACAATCATCTCCTTTAATACAAATGCATCATTATTACTGTTTTTCAATTACAACTGTTCTTTTAATGGGTTTTGCGGCTTCCTTTGCGGTTTTTTCCTGTTGTCTCAATTTTTCCCAGTTTTCGTTTTCGTACATTTTGGAATTGAAGTTTTCCGGATCGGTGCTGTAATAATTTTTGTGAGTCGAAGGCCAGTTTCCCAGTGCTTCAAATTCTTTTTCTGTCATATCGTAGTTGAAATCCGATTCATCAAAGCCTCTTTTCCTGAATTGCTGCTCGGTAATTGCAATACCTCTGTAGCTTGATTCATTGCGTGCCTTGGTTTTTGCCAGGTCGTATGCGGACTTTGCCTGAATCTGTGCCGGGTTATTTGCGTCAATTGCAATATTCACACCGTTTGCAAGTTCGTCTGATGTGTATTCGCCGGTGAGCGTCTTATCTTCGATTTTTATTTTATATGTCCCCTCTTCAAGTCCTGTAACCTTAATGATTTCCCGGTTGATATCTTCTGTAATCGGAACACCCCAGTCGTTCTCAATAAGCTCATAATAGCTTGTGTATGCAATAGGAATTGCCTTGGGCAGGTATTCGTAGCTAACTGAGGAATTGCAAGCAGATATAACATTTACACTTGCATTTTGTGTGTTGACCGAACCGTTTGAGGCATTGAGCTCCACACTTGCAACAATGGGGTTTCCGTCCTGCTGCTTTACAAACTGATATGCCATATATGTACCACCCTGCTCTCCCGGATGAACACGGTCAGTGCCTGTAATAACCGGACCGGTATAGCCTCGTTGCCTGAGATCCTCTGTAATGTCTGTTGTGGGGGTCCAGAAATCTATTAGCGGAATATCATATTCCTTTGCAATTTTTTTGAGTTCTTCTGTCATGGCAGCAAGTGCAAAATAGTTTTTGTCAGGATAGTTTTCCGTGTTTGTGACAAGCTCCTCTGTTGCATCGTAGAGGCTTGGAGTGATTATGGTAAGCGAAATACCGTTATCCCGGCAAAGGTTTATGACTTTTTTGACATTGCCTGCAAATTTGTCGACTACTGCTTGCTTTTTTTCATCGGTTGCATCAACATAGCCGGGAGCATAGTAATCGTTTATGCCAAGCATCATTGTTGCCTCGTCAATATCGCCTGCAATTTCATCTTCTGAGATATCCCAATCAAATCTTTCCAAAAAGTCTGCAGTTTGGTTTCCGGACATACCCTTGTTTACAAATACAATATTTTTTTCGGGGTATCTGGTGTGGTAATAGTGTTCAATTTCATAAATATAGCATCCGTTGTGTGTGATGCTGTCACCAATGAAAGCTACTCTTATCTCTTCGGTGTCTCCACCGAATTTTTTGTCGGAAACATTTCGCATTTGTTCCTCGGAAAGGGGAATAATCCTTTTTGTGTCTTCCCACAAAAAAGCTTTTATTTCAGATGCATTTTCAGGGACGGTAATTTTTGAAACCGCACTTATTTCCTTGTGGATTTCTTTAAGTTCATATTTTCCGTCCGCAATTTCCTGAGCACCTGTAACTTTGCCGTTTTCGTCATAAAAAGCAACTATAATTTTGTACTTTCCGCCGGCATTGTATTTGTTGGTGATTGTTGCAGTAGCTTTTACGAATTCTTCGGGTTCAATAACATGGCTTCCGTTTTCGTCACGCAGTGTCAGCGAATAAAGTGTAGGCTTGTTTTCTACATATGCGGCGGTAACACTTGTATTGACAATATTGTTGCCTTCCTTCAGGGTGATGTTGCACTCATCCAGATTACCTTCAAACATGAATTTAGCTTCGTAATTGCCGTTGGCATCAACAGGATACTGTGCTATATATCGTATATCTCCGCCGGACTTATCGGTAATAAGAAGTGTAACATATTTGCCATCTGTAACAGGTGCTTTTGACAGATCACCTGCAATGTACACACTCTGTGCATTACCGCAGTAGCTTACTTCTCCCGATACATCTGCAAAAGATAACATAGGTACAATAAGCAATAGAGAAACAATCAGACACAATACTTTTTTCATTTTTTTACCTTCCTTCAGTAATATTTTTTTAGCTTCTTTTGAGACGAATATAACATATACTGTCTGCTCCTGTCTAGTAATCATGTATCGTCTTGTGGCAAAAATGTTCAGAAAATATTGCATTAATTCTGAAAAGATAATATAATAAAACTGAGAGGAAGTGGTTTTATGAAAGCTGTACAGGAAAAAACCCAAGCTTCGGTTTTGGCAAGAATATATGTATCCGGCAGAACAAAAAAGAGCTATTTTCACTGGCACAACAAATGCGAGGTTTGCAAGATTATCAAAGGACCCACGGATTTTCTCATTGATGGCAAAATTGTCAAGGCTTCGGTGGGGGATATTGTGTTTATGAATGAGGGAGCTTTCCATCAGTTTATATTTTCGGATCAGAAGCCGGAAATGAGACTTGTTCAGTTTACCAGTGAGACAATAACCGACGGCAAAACAGCCTTTACACCGATTAAAACCCACATAACTCACGAGGAAATAGCATCAGTTCCGCACCTGGAGGAAACTGTGGACTTTCTGTGGGATACAATCATAAGAGAGACAGGGGAGAGTAACTGCGTTTATGACAACCCCTTTGTAAAAAGTGTTGCACGGGCGTTTTATCACTTGTTGGTACGCCACTTTCCTGATAATGATACAGGGGTTAAAAAGGATAAAATCAAATTTCAGGAAGTTATAGACTACATAAAAAATCACTACACCGAGGAGCTTACCGCAGGCGAGCTTGCCAAAGAGATGTATATGTCAAGAACAACCCTCTCCAATCTTTTTTCCAGATATGCAGGCACAGGTATTAATGAATATATAAACACCCTTCGTGTCAGCAGTGTAAACAATCTGCTTCTTCAAGGCAAATCCATAACCGATGCTGCTATGGAAAGCGGTTTCAGGAGTGTGCGGACCTTCAACCATGTGTACAAAAAGTACACAGGCATAACCCCTACGGAATATGTGGAGACAATAGTGAACAAACTTTGAATAAAACTTTAAATATGTATCAACAATGGGCGTTTGGGGTTGATTTTATTTTTGACAGGGGTTATAATTCAGATATGAAAGGCGGTATAGTATGGAAAAAGAACTTCAAAAAATTTTTCCCGAAAGACTGGAGCTGGATTTGACCTCTTCTGAGGGCCTAACAAAACTAAAAAATTTTGAAAAAACAATGATGATGTACAACTGTGCAATTCGTGAGGTTCGTACCAAGTTTGAGGTTTTAAACGATGAGCTTTCCGTGGCAGGGGGCAGAAACCCAATAGAAATGATAAAGAGCCGCGTCAAAAAACCGGAAAGTATCGTCAATAAGCTCATACGAAGAAATCTGGATATTACGATATCCTCGGTTATGGAAAATCTTCACGATGTGGCAGGAGTGAGGGTTATATGCTCCTTTGTGGACGATATATACAAGGTTGCGGATATGCTCTCCCGTCAGGACGACATAACCGTCCTTGAAGTAAAGGACTACATAAAAAAGCCGAAACCCAACGGTTACAGAAGCTACCATATGATAATAGAAATTCCGGTTTTCTTCTCCGATGTTAAGCAGAATATCAAGGTGGAGGTTCAGCTCCGTACGATTGCAATGGACTTCTGGGCAAGCCTTGAACACAGTATGAAGTACAAAAAGGATATACCCAATGCAGATGAAATAGCACAGGAGCTAAAGGAATGTGCAGACCTCATAACTGAAGCGGATTTCAGGATGCAGGATATCAACATACGAATAAACAGTAAGTAAGAGCAAATTTAATATATTTTAAAAGCAGAACAGATGAGCAGAATTTTTCTTGTCTGTTTTAATAAAGTGTATTGACGATGCACATATTTTGTGGTACAATGTATATACTAAAGTGAGGAGGTAATATATTATGGCAACTGTAAATATGAGTATTCGTATGGATACAGAGTTAAAAAAACAAGCGGATGCAATGCTTTCTGATATGGGGCTTAATATGACAACAGCTATGAATATGTTTTTGAGGCAAGTTGTCAGACAGGGCAGAATACCTTTTGAAATTGCTACTGATATCCCAAATGCGGAAACTGTAGCAGCAATTAAGGAAATGGATGATATGTTAAGTGGGAAGATACCTGCTAAACGATATTCAAGCACAAAAGAACTTTTTGAGGATTTAGAATCATGAAGTATCAAATAGAGATGTCAAGCCGATTTAAAAAAGATTATAAGCTTGCTCAAAAGCGTGGTTATAATATGAACATGTTAAGCAGTTGCGTCAGTATCCGAACCCGTTTTGGGTGCGTGTTTTTACGCCACTGCATCGTTAAAATACTCGCAAATGCGTCAGCATTAGCTCCGTTTTTGCCTCGCATTGACGCAAAAACACAGCACCGAAAATTCTTCGAACCAAAATCAAGATAAAATAGATTGTTTTTCGAGGCGGCAGGTCGCAGGAATACTGTCGTATTTCAAAACCGACAACGAAGAAAAACGGCTATTTTACTTGATTGTGGCGAGTTCGGATACTAACGCAACTGCTTAAAGGAAGTCATTGATATCTTGGCAAACGGAAATCAACTTCCGGAAAAATACCTTGATCATCCGCTATCCGGAGATTATAAGGGGTCAAGAGAATGTCATATTGAACCTGACTGGCTTTTAATTTACAGAATTGAGAAAGATTTGCTTGTATTGGGTTTGACTCGAACTGGAACACACAGCGATTTGTTTTAATCAAAACCGATGCGGAATTTTTTTACTGCATCGGTTGTTTTTTGGCCTAACCTAATGTATTGCAATTGCTAAAAAAGATGACATCCAGAATATACAGTCTTTATAAACTTTGATATACAAGGGACAAAAAGCCTCCCCCTTGAGGGGAAGGGGGACCGCTTGCGGTGGATGAGGTGGAAAGATGATAATATTAATTACAGGTGCATCACATACAGGTAAAACTGTTTTGGCACAGAAATTACTTGAAAAATATAAATATCCTTATCTGTCAATAGACCATTTGAAAATGGGATTGATTCGTAGCAAACAAACTGACCTTATGCCTATGAGTGAGGATGCAGAACTCACAAAGTATTTATGGCCTATTGTCCGTGAAATAATTAAAACTGCTATAGAAAATAATCAAAATTTGATTGTAGAGGGATGTTATATTCCATTTGATTGGGAAAAAGATTTTGAAAATGACTATCTAAAAAATATCAAATATTACTGTCTTGTAATGAGCGAAAACTATATCAAGAATCATTATAAAGATATAATAAAGTACGCGCGTGTGATTGAAAATCGTTTGAACGATGAAGATTACACAATGGAATGTGCTATTAAGGAAAATGGTTTGATTTTGGAACTGGCAGAAAAACACAATGTTCATTATATACTTATTGATGATGAATATAGTGTAAATGTTGATTCAGAATATTAACACCTCATCAGTCACTTCGTGACAGCTTCCCCTCAAGGTGAAGCCTTTGAAAAAACATATTTTTTTGTCCCTAACTTGACAAAATCATATAAAGATTGTCGAAATTTGGCGACCTATTTAGTAAATTACAGGAGATAAAAATGAAGATTAAGTCAAAGATATTGAAAGATTTTATTAAAGAAATACAATTTAAAAACCGTAATCCGCAGGATATAAGGGCTTTGGAACTATTGGATGATATATCCACAAATCCTGAAATTAATCTTAACAAAGGTTCAAATTTGTATCGTTGTCGAATTGTTACGGATAAAAACAGAATTAATAAAG
>JAZQBI010000231.1:0-7964 GCA_045545635.1 Clostridia bacterium
TACTATGGCAAAGGTTGGTTTTTTCATAACAAGTACCTCCTTAAGCAGTTGCGTTAGTATCCGAACTCGCCAAAATCAAGTAAAATAGCCATTTTCCTTCGTTGTCGGTCTTGAAATACGACAGTATTCCTGCGACCTGCCGCCTCGAAAAATAATCTATTTTATCTTGATTTTGGTTCGAAGAATTTTCGGTGCTGTGTTTTTGCGTCAATGCGAGGCAAAAACGGAGCTAATGCTTGACGCATTTGCGAGTATTTTAACAATGCAGTGGCGTAAAAACACGCACCCAAAACGGGTTTGGATACTGACGCAACTGCTTAACTGAGTAAAGAAACAACAAATTCCTCACCGGTGGTATCAATAAGAGTTTTTACTCCAAGAGATTTTTCCAGATCCTCTCTTGTAACATTGTCAAGGAGAATATCACAGTCATCCTTGAACATTGCAGAGGACAACATAAGGTACTCTCCGAGGCTTTTATCTTTTAACTGATTTATTATATCGCTTCCGCACAGTAGTCCCGTAACGGTAATTTTTCCGCCAAAATATTCGTTTTTGATTTTGCACACTTCGGCTTTTAAATCCGGAAATTTTTTCTTTACGCTGTCAACTATATCACATATATAATCGTAAGCTATTTCCGAAGTTACGATTGTTTTGGATTTTGGGGTATTCTGGGGGGTTGCCTCCTCCAGAGCAAGAGCGGCATCATACATAAAGGTTGCCATAAGTCCCACTCCGTTTTCTATCTGTGGAAAATCCTCATAGCTTTCAAAATCGGGAATAGGTCTCTCTGCCTTAATATAAAACTCATCCGCAAGATAAACAAGTCTTGTTCCGAGTCTATTCAGAAAATCCCCACTGTATGATGTTACCTCATCTATAACCAGCGAGCAATCCTCCTTTTCGAAGCTCTCGAGTTGATACAGACCATCTCTGTATGCCGTAAGTCCCACGGGAACTACGGAAATACTTCTGACATAAGGATGAAGCTCTGAGAGGTCATAGAGGGTTTTCCTCAGGTTTTCTCCGTCATTTATACCTTTGCAAAGAACAACTTGGGCATTCATGTAAATCCCGTTATCTGCAAATTTTTGCATTATGGAAAGTACTCTGCCTGCAAAACGGTTGTTAAGCATTTTGCATCTGAGTTCCGGCTGTGTGGCATGTACGGACACATTTATTGGACTTACTCTGAGGCTGCAAAGCCTGTCTATATCCTTATCGCTTAGGTTCGTGAGAGTAACATAGTTACCCTCAAGAAAAGAAAGTCTCACATCGTCATCTTTAAAATACATGGTACTTCTCATATTTGGCGGAAGCTGATCCATAAAGCAGAAAATACAATTGTTTCTGCAGGTTTTCGGCTCATCCATAAGGGAATTTTCAAACTCGCATCCAAACTGCTCATAGAGGTCGTTATAAACTTCTATTTCCTCAATTTCGCCATCGGTTTTCCGCACGGTTACAACATAGTATTCGTCGGATGTCATATAACGAAAATCCAGTATGTCCTCAAAGTCCTTATTATTAACTTTTAGTATAACATCCCCTTTTTCTATTCCGCAATCCTCGGCAATGGAAAAGGGATCTACGGATTTTACAACCGCATCTGCCATATTGCATACCTCGCTAAAGCTTATCAGGCTTAAAAAACCTGCCCTTGCGGACAGGTTTTTTAATAAGCATTATTCTTCAGTCTTTATAACTTCTTTGCCATCATAGTATCCACAAGCCTTGCAAACTCTGTGCGGCATTTTATATTCCTGACACTTAGGGCATTTTACCATACCGGGTAAAACGAGCTTCCAGTTAGCTCTTCTTTTATCTCTTCTTGCTTTTGAAGTTTTTCTCTTGGGTACTGCCATGATTCCACCTCCTGATATTTGTAAGAAACTTATTCTTTAATGAACTGTTTCAGCACTGCAAGTCGCGGGTCTATCTTGTCT
This sequence comes from Clostridia bacterium, assembly GCA_045545635.1. Taxonomy (GTDB): domain Bacteria; phylum Bacillota; class Clostridia; order UMGS1810; family UMGS1810; genus RGIG8748. The sequence continues at coordinate 1,950 of JAZQBI010000231.1, forward strand.
TGTGCACACGAGCAATTTTCGTGATTAAGGTTAACTCCGCATTCGCTGCAAAGACCTTTGCAATCCTCTGCGCAGAAGTAGTTTATCGGCAATGAGCCGACAAAAGCCATCTCTATAACCTCAATCAAATCAATATTGCCTGACTCAAGTATTGTGACATCCTCTACATCTTCGCGTTCCGTCTTGGAAAAGGCTTCACTAACCTCAAATGAGTGGCTGACACTGATACTCTCTAAGCACCTGGCGCACTGCGTGGTGAAGGATACATTTGCACTAAGATTTAAGTACAAGACACCCGAAACATTCTTAATCTCGCCCAAAAGGCTAAACGGGGTTTCAAACGAAATATCCTGTCCGTTGAAATGCATACTGTCCAGCGAAACGCTGAAATCCAGTAATTTGACTGCGCCGTCGTTTTGTATTAGCTGTGATACATCTAAAATCATAATACACCTCGACATAACAAAACTATTATATATATTTATTTGGCATTTGTCAAGTTTTTTTACTAATAATTGTAATTATTATAATTATTTTACCAATTCTGCAGTATCTTTTGCAATCATAAGCTCCTCGTTTGTGGGGATGATGAGTGTCTTAACCTTTGCATCAGGAGCAGAAATATCTCTCTGAACGCCTCTGCAATCGTTAAGTTCGGGATCAATCTTAACGCCCATGTATTCAAGCCCTTCTGTAACGGCAGCTCTTGTAATCTTGGTGTTCTCGCCTACGCCTGCGGTAAATACTATTGCATCAACACCGCCCATAGCAGCTGCATATGCACCAATGTACTTTTTAACGTGATATGCAAACATATCGAGAGCAAGTGCAGCTCTTTCGTTTGTTTCCATATTTGCTTCAAGATCTCTGAAGTCACTGCTGATACCGGAAATACCGTATACACCGGATTCTTTATTGAGTACAGCATCAATGCCCTTTGCATCAAGGCCTTCCTTTTCCATTATATAGCCTACAATTGCAGGGTCTATATCACCGCAGCGTGTACCCATTGCAACACCTGCAAGAGGTGTAAAGCCCATTGATGTATCTACGGAATGACCGTTCATAACAGCGGCAATGGAAGAACCGTTACCAAGGTGAGCTGTAATAATCTTAAGTTCGGAAAGAGGCTTTCCAAGCATCTTTGCAGCCTGCTCGGAAACATACTTATGGCTTGTACCATGGAAGCCGTATCTTCTTACCTTGTGCTTTGTGTAGTATTCATAGGGAAGCGCATAGAGATATGCTTTCTTTGGCATCTGCTGATGGAAAGCAGTATCAAACACACCAACCTGAGGTGTTCCGGGCATTGCCTTCTGGCAAGCTTCGATACCGATGATATTTGCAGGATTGTGGAGAGGTGCAAGAGGTGTACACTCACGGAGTGCATCCATAACTGCATCATCAATAATAACGGAACCGCTGAATATTTCACCGCCGTGAACAACTCTGTGACCTACGGCATCTATCTCTTTCATATCGGAAATAACACTGTGTTCGGGACCTGTAAGAGCTTCTATAACCATTCTGATTGCATCGGAGTGGTCGTTCATATGTTCTTCTCTTACATAGTTATCCTTACCTTCAACCTTCTGTGTAAGCTTGGAACCATCTATACCGATTCTTTCGCAAAGACCTTTTGCAAGAACTGCTTCTGTTTCAATATCAATAAACTGATATTTGAGGGAGGAGCTTCCTGCATTGATAACCAAAACTTTCATTTTATTTCATTCCTTTCGAAAAATTATTAACTTATTTATTTCCCTGAGCCTGTACACAAGTAATTGCTACAACACCTACGATATCGTCAGCGGAGCATCCTCTGGAAAGGTCGTTGATAGGCATTGCGATACCCTGAGTTACAGGACCGTAAGCTTCTGCCTTTGCAAGACGCTGTACAAGCTTGTAGCCAATGTTACCTGCATCAAGGTCGGGGAATACAAGAACATTTGCTTTGCCTGCAACATCGGAGTCGGGAGCCTTGGAGCTTCCCACGGAAGGAACGATTGCAGCATCAAGCTGAAGCTCACCGTCAACCTTAAGGTTGGGGTTATTTTCCTTACAGATTCTTGTAGCTTCTACTACCTTGTCAACATCTGCGTGCTTTGCACTGCCCTTTGTGGAGTGAGAAAGCATAGCAACGATAGCTTCCTTTTCTGCCAAAAGTTCAAAAGAATCTGCAGAGCAAGCTGCGATTGCCGCAAGCTTTTCGGGATCGGGGTTCTGTTCAAGACCGCTGTCTGCAAAAATAAATGTGCCGTTTGCACCGTATTCGCAGTTGGGAACTACCATAAGGAAGAATGCGGATACAAGCTTAACACCGGGTTTTGTCTTTATAATCTGGAGACTGGGTCTTAATGTGTTTGCTGTGGAGTGGCATGCACCGGAAACAACACCGTCTGCATCTCCTGCCTTAACCATAAGGCAAGCATAATACATATAGTCGCCAAGAGCTGTTTTCTTAGCTTCTTCATATGTAAGTCCTTTGGACTTTCGGAGTTCCACAAAAAGATTGAGATATTCCTCTGTCTTTTCGTATGTAAAGGGGTCGATAATTGTTGCCTTGGAGATATCCAAACCCTTGCTGTTTTCTTCAACCTCTGCAGGAGTACCGATGATTATGATATCGGCAATATCCTCTTTAAGTATTGTTTCTGCCGCTTCAAAGGTTCTTCTGTCCATTGATTCGGGCAGTACGATGGTTTTTTTGTCCTGTCTTGCTCTTTCTTTGATTCTCTCAATAAAACTCATAGTCTTCCTCCTGGGTATATAAATTAAAATATCATAAATTACATTTTACTACATTTTTTTCCTTTTTACAAGTATTTACGCAAAGTTTTTAACCGTTTTTGAGATTATGTACATCTCTTTTAATCTGCTTATCATCCTCGATATAACGAAGAACCGCCTCGGCACTCTGCTCATAGCCGTAAATGAGCTTGAGGTCATCACGAATAAAACGCTCTCTGCAGGCAACATCCATGAATTTTATAAGGTCCTTATAGTAGCCGTTGATATCAAAAATTACTATGGGTTTGACATGTCTGCCAAGCTGCTTTAAGGTGAGTACCTCAAAGAATTCTTCAAAGGTTCCGATTCCTCCCGGAACTATGATAAAGGCATCTGCGATATCTTCCATCTTTGCTTTTCGCTCCGACATGGTTTCTGTATAAATAAGTTCTGTGCAGTTCCCGAAAATTTCTTCTACATTTTCATCCTTAAAAAATCTGGGGATTACTCCAAAAATTTCTCCTCCGGCAGAGTGCACACCCCGTGCCGCCGCACCCATAAGTCCGTGACCGCCTGCGCCGAAAACAAGACTGTGTCCTCTTTGGGCCATAAGCTTTCCGAGATCTTCCACTGTTTCTATATAGGATTTATCTATTTCGTTACTTGCCGCACCAAATACGCATATTTTCATAAAAACTTCCTCCCGGATTTATTTTTTGCTCCAAAGGAGCTTTGCCAATTCATTTTGATTTTTATCATTCAGTGTGTTTATAAATTCCACTTTCCCTCCGCTTTCGGGCATTGCTGCAATTCCCGACTCTGTTATAAGCCTTTTTAGCTGTCTTGCAGTACCCTCTCCCCCATCATAAATGCGGACAGCGGGAAGTATTTTTCTTATTGTACTTTTTAAAAACGGATAATGGGTGCACCCCAAAACAAGTGCATCCATATCATATAGCCCCTCAAAAAGCTCACTTAAATACTTATATGCTTCCTCGCTCTCGGAAAGACCTCTCTCCACCAGTTCCATAAGACCGGGGCACGGCAGAGGCACAACCGTTTTTGAGGTGTTAAAGCTATCAAGGAGTCTGTTAAACTTATCCTCTTTGAGGGTAAGAGGGGTTGCCATTACTCCGATTTTTTTATTTGCTTTTTCCTTTAATGCCGGCTTTATTGCAGGTTCAATCCCAACAATGGGCATATGGGAATATGTCAGCCTGAGATCCACTATGCACACACTTGTGGCAGTGTTGCATGCAACAACAAGTGCCTTTACCCCGTTATCTGCAAGATAGTGAGCACAGCCTGTGGCATAGTTAAATATCTCCTCTTTTGTCTTTGTTCCGTAGGGAGCATTGGCACTGTCACCCATATATATATATTTTTCGTTTGGCATAAGCCGTGTAAGCTCTCTTAATACACTCACACCGCCCACACCGGAATCAAAAACTCCGATGTAACCGTCATACTTTTTCATTAATATCCGACCTTAATAAGCGTTGTATCTTCTGCAAACGGCTCATCAAAAACATAGCTTCCGAAAAATTCCACATTCTTGCCGTCTACAAGAAACTTTACCTTTTCTATACCGTCCAAACGGCATAAGGTGTTAACTACCGAATATATAATCATCTGTTCGTTGGCACTGCCCTTTTGGGAAATAAATTCCTCCGATACATCCACAGTACAAATACCGTCTGCCACTATGCAGGAGTTAAGCTCTGTCCCTTCGGGAACCACAGATGCATAGCCTTCTTTATCTGTTCCGGATATAAGCATATTAATCACGTTTTGAGGATTTGATGCCTCTTCTTCCGAAACAGACCTTACCTCAGCTTTGAGTCCCATAGCATCATCGGATGCATAGTAGAGAACAAGTTCCGTTTTTTTATCGTTTTTTTCTACAATTTCATGCTCCGTAACATTTACAGGCTTATCCTTTGTATCTGTGCAGGCTGACGCCATAACAAGGACCAATGCCATAATAAAAACAATTATTTTTTTCATGGAAAACCCTCCAATCAGAGCCAATCCACCAGAGGAAGAATAATATTAAAGTGACTTCCCTCTCCCGGTGTACTCTCAACCTCAATGGTACCATTATGAAATTCAACCGCAGAATAGGCAATGGAAAGTCCAAGACCTGTTCCGCCGGTTTCACGGCTTCGTGCCTTATCAACACGGTAAAATCTATCAAATATTCTATGCAAATCCTCGGAAGAAATACCTACTCCGTTATCTTTTACGGAAATAACGGCTTTCTTTTTGTCTTTTGTAAGCTCTATAACAACCTTTCCGTCTTCTCCGGTGTACTTAAGGGCATTGTCTGCAATATTGTAAAGTGCCTGCCACAGCATATCCTTATTTGCCATAATGAGAATATCTTCCTCGGCTTTTACATCCAGAGTTTTGTTTTCCATATCGGCGATAGGTGTAAGATTCTTGCGAACACCTGTTACTACATCCCTCAGATTAATAAGTTCAAGAGGACCTGACATTGTTTCCGTGAGGGTATCAAGCTTTGTTATGTAAAGGAGCTTATTTACAATACGGTTAAGTCTTTCCACCTCTTCATTCATATCCGTAAGAAACTCCCTTACATAGTCCATTTCTATGTCCGGAGTCTGTATGATAGAATCCGCCATGAGCTTAATTGAACTGAGGGGCGTCTTTAACTCGTGAGAAGCATTTGACACAAATTCCGTACGCTGTTTTTCTATTATGGCATACTTATCACTCATGTCGTTGAAGGCTTCTCCAAGCTTTGAAATTTCATCATCGCCAAAAATTTCGAGTTTCTCGCCTATTTTGTCATCGGTCATCTCCCTGATGGAAGAGGTATAGCCTGTAAGTCTTTTTCTTATTCTGTGAATAGGCCATATTACCGCAAGGGCAGAAACTGCCGAAACAAAAATTGCAATAAGAAGAGAATCTCCCACAATGGCAAGGGCACTTAATGTATTTACCGTGCCGTTGGTGTGTATAACCCCCAGTGCCGCCATAGTAACACATACTATGAATATAAGCGGCAAAGTGACAGAAATATGCACTAGCAGAGACCGAAAGGTGATATTCTGGTTTATGTATTTTCTTATTTTAAGTAATATCTTTGAAATAGTAACCAGCTCCCCACTTCGTCAGCAAATATACAGGCTCTGCACTGTTGGGTTCTATCTTTTCGCGCAGACGTCTTACATGCACATCAACTGTTCTTGCATCACCTGGATAGTCATAACCCCATATGAGGTCAAGAAGATTATCTCTTGAATAAACTTTTCCGGGATT
>JAZQBI010000232.1:0-17023 GCA_045545635.1 Clostridia bacterium
AGTCTGGTCTGACTTTTTTCCGCCTTGTTTTTATCGTATTCACTTCTTCTCAACGTTATCTCCAACACCGACAGAATCAAACCACTCACTACCCACCTGTTTCTGGTGTGCCTCCCAGTAATAACCGTTAAGGAAAGAAGCAAGATACTGCCATCTTCGGAGAGTTTCATAGTCCCTGATATCCGATGTGATTTTTGCAATTTCCAGTGCCGCCTTCGGTACATCCTTGGTATCGGTATGCATACCTGCCACATCAAAATAGAATTTTGCTTTTTCGTCTCCGCCAAGCAGAGGGGACATAACATCCCTAACAAAATCGTCATTGCTGTTATAGGGATGATCTGCAAAATATTCCATAGCAAGATAGTTAAACTCCGCATTTGTGTGAAATGCCGCATTCTCACCAAACATAGACACCGCATCATAGCCTGCATCGTGGCTTAGCATACACTGTCTGCGAATTTTGTCAACATCAAAGCAGGCTCTTCCGCCATACCACTGAGTTCCTGCGTGGGAACGCATTACATGGTTGAATCTCTCCATGGGCTTTAGCATCTTTTCGCCCTTTTGCCACTTGTTTTCGCCAAGTACCTGATCGCACTTCCACTGCCAGTACACATTTTCGGGAAGAGAATAGAGCTTCTTAAGGTCATCAGTAAGAGGATCAGCTTCAAAAAGCTTACAAGCCTCATCCATAAAGTGATGATATGTTTCGCAGATTATCAGGGCATCCTTTTTGCGGTTTAAGATGACATCGGTAACGGCAGGATACACCTTTGCCATATCTGCAACTGACATATATTCGGACTCTTCGCCTCGTCTTGCCACACATTCGGGGCACTGACAAACACCGCTGTCACCTGACTCCATCTGCACACCGCCAAGTTCGGGGATTTCCTTAAAAAGCCAGTCAAAGGATTCCAGCATATAGTCATGGAGCACCTTGTTTGACGGGCAACCCTGTGCCTGAAGCTTGTAGCCGTGCTTACCCTTGAACTGTACATAGAGCGGCTCACCATCTGCGGATTTACCCACACATTCGGGATGTTCCAGGAAGAACTTATCCATAGAGTACTTGTGGTCGCCCTCGTAGTATATACCGCCATATGAGTATGTACCTACTATCATATAAACCTTGACTCCCTGCTCCTCGGCATAGGAGCAGAGTCTCCTTGCACCGTCAACGCCATAGTGTGCATCACGCAGAAGTCCCACAATGCCCACTGCATCAAACTTGTGCTCCTTGCAGTAGTCAATAAGACGCATATAGTCTCTTTCAAACATTTCGGGGTATTTGGCATACACATTTGCCACACCGCAGTTCTGAGCACCCAGAGCATGCAGACACCAGTTGGTGCTGTGGTCCCATGTCCAGAAAAATCTATGAGGAATTTTGTCTGTATAATTCATTCAAATCATCCTTTCAAAAAGGTATTTTTTTAATTTAAACACAAACAAATCTCAATGTCAATGAAGATTTTATATGAAATAATGCACTTTTTTATGAAAAAACCGACAAGGTTCAAAGCCCTGTCGGTTTTACTGTTTTAGAATGAAGCCATAATCTCTGCCACGGTTTCCTTGGCATCACCAAGCATCATTATTGTGTTTTCTGCCTCATAGAGAGGATTTGGAACTCCGGCATAACCCGGCTTATCGTCAAAGTTACATACAATAACATTCTTAGCCTCGGAAGCATTAAGTACAGGCATACCGTAGATTGGTGTGCCCTCTGCAGTGTTTGCAGCAGGGTTTACAACATCGTTTGCACCAACGATAATTGCCGCATCACATTCCGAGAATTCGCCGTTTACGGCATCCATCTCGTAGAGCTTGTCGTAGGGAACATCTACCTCGCAGAGGTGCACATTCATATGTCCCGGCATTCTTCCTGCAACAGGATGAATCGCATACTTAACCTCGCATCCGTTTGCCTCAAGCTTGTCGGCAAGGTTCTTTACTATACCCTGTGCCTGACCTAAAGCCATACCGTAGCCGGGTACAATCATTACCTTTTTGGCATTTTTGAGGATATCGCCTGCAGATGCCTTTGCCTTGGGTACCTCACCTGCAGGTGCATCTGCACTGCCGATTGATGCAGTAAGAGCCGCAACTGTTTCCTTGGCATCGCCAAGCATCATTATTGTGTTTTCTGCCTCATAGAGAGGGTTGGGAACTCCGGCATAACCGGGCTTATCGTCAAAATTACAAACTATTACGTGCTTTGCATCTCCTGCACTAAGTACCGGCATACCGTAGATTGGTGTACCCTCTGCTGTGTTTGCCGCAGGATTTACAACGTCATTTGCACCAATGATAACTGCCACATCGCAGTCTTTAAACTCACCATCTATTGCTTCCATTTCATAGAGCTTGTCATAGGGAACATCAACCTCACAGAGAAGCACATTCATATGTCCCGGCATTCTTCCCGCAACGGGATGAATTGCATATTTAACCTCGCATCCGTTAGCTTCGAGCTTATCTGCAAAAGCTTTAACGATGCCCTGTGCCTGACCTAAAGCCATACCGTAGCCGGGTACTATCATCGCCTTTTTAGCATTTGTAAGGATGCTTCCCACTGAGGGCCCCTCTGCCTTTGGAGCTTCCTCTGTATCAGAGGATGTCTTGCCGATTGCCGCAGTAAGCTTTGCCACGGTTTCCTTGGCATCGCCAAGCATCATTATTGTGTTTTCTGCCTCATAGAGAGGATTTGGAACTCCTGCATAACCGGGCTTATCGTCAAAATTACAAACTATTACGTGCTTTGCATCTCCTGCACTAAGTACCGGCATACCGTAGATTGGTGTGCCCTCTGCTGTGTTTGCCGCAGGGTTTACAACGTCATTTGCACCGATGATAACTGCCACATCGGAGTCTTTGAACTCACCGTCTATTGCTTCCATTTCGTAGAGCTTGTCGTAGGGAACATCAACCTCACATAGAAGCACATTCATATGTCCCGGCATTCTTCCTGCAACGGGATGAATGGCATATTTAACCTCGCATCCGTTAGCTTCGAGCTTATCTGCAAAGGCTTTAACAATGCCCTGTGCCTGACCTAAAGCCATACCGTAACCGGGTACTATCATCGCTTTTTTTGCATTTGTGAGAATTTCCTCAATACTTGCCTTTTCTTCCTTTTTGGGTTCTTCCTTCTTTACTTCTGCCGCCTTTTCAGCCTTTGGTGCAACCTTGGATTTGCCGCCCCCAACAAGAATACTTACAAGACTTCTGTTCATAGCTCTGCACATAATCTGTGTGAGAAGAAGACCGGAAGCACCAACTATACCGCCAATGGCAACAAGAAGAAGGTCTCCTACGGCAATACCTGCAATACCGCCGGCTACACCGCTCAGGGAGTTAAGCAGGGATATGGTGATTGGCATATCCGCACCGCCTACACGGATTGCAAATGCAATACCAAAGAAAGCGGAAAGAACGGAAATGATGAGCATTGCGTCGGGTTTGATTATCACCGCAATAACAGTTAATATGATGGTGACTGCAACTATTGCGGAGTGTGCTTTCCATACAACGGGCTTCTGGGGAAGAAGCTTGTGGAGCTTACCTGTTGCAACAAGGCTTCCCGTAAAGGTAACCCAACCTACAAGGAGAGCTACTGCACCAACATATATGGAAAATTTGTCATCTGTCTGCTCAATGGTAAGAATTGCCACAAGGGCACTGGCAAGACCGCCAAAGCCGTTTAAAAGTGCAACTGCCTGAGGCATCTCAATCATCTTGACCTTTACCGCACCGATTATTCCTACAACTGTACCGATAGCAAGACCGAGCCATGCCTGCCATGCGGTGAGAACCTCGCAGTTATACATAACCACAAGTATTGCAATGAGGGTGCACACTGCAGAGAGTGTATTACCCCTGTTAGCTGATTTAACCTTGCTCATCATACTGATGCCGATGAGCACACCGAGAATGAGGACTGCGCTGATTATGTAATAAGTCATTTATTTGTCCTCCTTTTTAAACATTCTGAGCATTCTTCCGGTAACCGCAAAGCCGCCCACTACATTAACCATAGCAAAGGCTATTGCCGCAATACCGATAACAACACTTATAAAGCTGTTGTATTCTTTAACAACTACTGCAATTGTTGTGAGACCACCCAGAACCGTAATTCCCGAAAGTGCATTCATACCCGACATAAGGGGTGTGTGAAGAAGTGTAGGAACCTTGTTGATAATAAAGTAGCCAACGATTGCCGCTGCTATAAATATGAGTATTAATAAAATTCCACTCATAAATCTGATCCTCCTGAATAAATTACTGTTTTTAAAAACGGGGGTGTAAATTAATTCACAGGAATTAATTTACCCCCCTTGGGGATAAGAATAAGCGTTCTGCACTTATTTTACATCCCCTTGGTTTATTATTTGTTCATTGCTTCCAATGCACCCTTGTGAACAATTTCGCCATTGATTGTTGTGAGGATACCCTTAACGATATCGTCATTCATATCAAGAGCAATCTGTCCGTCCTTTGCAAGGTACTTAACAAGCTGATAGATATTGTGAGAGAACATCCAGGTGGAGCTTGTGGGAAGCATACCGGGGATATTCTTGATACCTTCGATAGTAACCTGATGCTTAACTGCAGTTTCACCGGGATCTGTGATAGCACAGTTACCGCCCTGGTCGATGGAGATATCAACGATTACGGAACCGGGCTTCATTGTCTTAACAAGTTCTTCGGTAAGAATTACGGGAGCGAGCTTGCTGGGAACAAGTGCGGAGCAGAAGATGATATCCATTTCCTTAATTGTGTCTGCAAGAGCTGCTCTTTCCTTAACAAGCCATTCTTCGGGAAGTGCGTTTGCATAGCCGCCCTCACCTACTGCAATTTCTGCAGGAACGCCTGTGTCAACAACCTTTGCACCAAGGCTCATTGCCTGCTCTGCAGCTGCAGGACGGATGTCTGCCGCATATGTAATAGCACCAAGTCCCTTTGCGGTAGCCAAAGCTCTAAGGCCTGCAACACCTGTACCGATAACAAGTGCGTTACAGGGCTTAACCTGACCTACTGCACAGAAAATGGGAGGAATAAATTTCTTTAAATCGTTTGCTGCCATAAGGATACCCTTGTAGCCTGCACAGGTACTCATAGAGGAAAGTGCATCCATCTTCTGAGCTCTGGAAATACGGGGAACACCGTCAAGGGTAAGACTGATAACGCCCTTTGCAGCCATATTTTTAACCATTTCGTGGTTAACGGGGGAAGCAGGATGAATAAATGTGATAAGATACTGACCTTCGTGCATCATATCTACTTCGTGCTTACCCTTTGCTTCATTAAACTGAGGTTCTTTAACCTTCAAGATGATGTCGGACTTTGCATAGAGTTCCTCTGCATCTGCTATCATTGTAGCACCTGCAGCAGCGTATTCAGCATCGCTGAACAGTGCACCCTCGCCTGCTGTGTTCTCAACAAGGACATCAAAACCATCTGCCTTGAGAAGAGATACAGTTTCGGGAATTGCGGATACACGGCCCTCACCGTGCATAATTTCTTTTGGAATACCAATAACCATTTTTCATAACCATCCTTTAAAAAATTTTATAAAAAAATTGTTTAACAATTATTTTTATCAGGTAAAAGACAAACCTCGTTTTTGTTTTGTGAAAGCACCACCGAAGTTCGTGTAAGGGATACGCCCTCGATGGACTTTATGTAATTTAATATTTCTTCCAGATCCTTACGCTTTCCGGTAACAACCTTGAGAATAAAGTCAAAATCTCCGGCTATATAGTAGCACTCGGATATTGATGTGTTCTCATTTACTGCATTGACAAAATTCTCATAATGCTTCGGATGTTCAAGTCTTACGGTAATAAATGCCGATAAGTCCCTGCCGAGAATACCCTGATTAATAACAGCAGTATATCTCTCAATAAGTCCCGAAGATTCCAGCTTTCTTATGCGTTCAATAACCGCAGAAGTGGAAAGATTGATTTTTGCTCCTATGTTGGTAGCATTTTCTCTTGAATTATCCTTCAGACAAGACAATATTTCATAATCTATTGCGTCCAAAAAACTCACCCCTATTTTATAATCTAATTATATGCAAAAAGGCAAAAAAAGTAAATAGTTTTGCCAAAATGCCCAAAAATATTTTGTATATTTGAAGTATAACAAAATACTTTCTTTTTTTCAATACCAATATAGTACATTTCCAAAAAAAATATATTATTTTGGCATGTTTTACAACATTTTTCACATAATTTTACTGTTTTTTATTATATCTTACGCAAAAAGAAAAAGGCCTCACAAAAGACCTTTTTCCGATTATTCATCAAAACTTTTATATTGTCATATTTTGCTAATGATTTCTTTTGCTTCCTTATCGCCTATCCATCCGGCTTCCATAGTGAAGTTTAAGGTACCATAAGGTTCAAGAACCTGAAGTTGTCCCTGCTCCTTCAAGTACTCATAGCCAAGATGTTCACCTGTGGAGGGAAGCACCATACCCATTGCATCCTCGGTATCGTGACGGGAAATCCATCTTATTGAACAGGGAAGCTCTTTGGTTGTATGAGTTACATAGCAGGCACCTTCACCCTCAACATACTGGAGAGTATAGCCACGGTCTCCTCTGTATATCATTGTGCAGCAGATTTCCGGCTGATAGAACTGGTCAGGCTCGCCTACGATATCGGCACTGTGGATATCTGCCTCAAGCTTGTCAAGCTGTGCAATGAGCTTTGCCTTATCTGCTTCGGGCATACCGTCGGGAATAATTCTGTGAACCTTGCGGCAATCAGCATTGTAGTAGAGCTTTGCACCGTAGATGGGAGCAAAGTTAATATGACAGAGATATGCATATTCAAGAGCCGCTGCTCTCATATTCTTTAGCTCAATATCAAACTTCATAGTGGTAGCATCTGCATAGAGAGTGCATTTGGGAGAAAAAATGTACCTTAATGTAAAGGAGATATCATAATCCACACTTCCTCCCACTGCAATGTAGTCTCTGCCGTTTTCCGAGCCGCATTCTATGTATGCACTATTGTAGTCTATATTGGGGATTTCGCCGTGCTGAAGATGATTTGCATCCGGAGCACCGATTGAGGTCATACCGCAGTGGTAGATAAATCCGCCATAAGTTCTTAAAAAGCTCACATTGGGTACAGGCTCTGTAAATGTGGACTTCATGGCAAGGTCTCTTCCGCAGAAGTTGGCTCTCCATATCTGCTGTCCCTGATAGGGAAGTATGATAAAATAGCCGTTTTCATTTTCCACCTTGAGAGCACAAACCCCTGTTGAATAGCGGAAAGCGGTTGCCTTCATACTGCCGTTTTCTGCAATGACAAAATCCTTTTCGGTAAAGAATTCTTTCTTTAAATTAATTCTCATGTCAGTATTCCTCCTTTGAGAACACAAAATTTTAAAATCTACCTATATTATAGCTTCTGGGATTTCATATGTCAATTAAAAGAAGATTAATTTATATCATACTGAAAGATTTTGCCAAATTTGAAAAAGAAAGAATACCAAAAACAAAGACCTCATTATCTGAGGCCTTTGCTTATTTCGGGGATTTTATTATTTTATCTGAGAGATTTTAATTATTAATTATTTTGTATATTCTGCCATAACACCACCGGCAAGTGCCACAGGTGTGTAGTCAGCTGCATCCCATGCAAACACCTTAATCTTATTGCCTGCATTCGCAGTGATTGCAATAGCGTCGGTAAGTGCAGCAACACCTTCTTCAACTTCAACAACAACTTTGTCTGCATCAACGAGCTTATCTCCGTTGTAGCTTGCTATTGCAAACATAATGTTTGCTCTCTTTGAATTTGTAATCTCTGTAGCTTCAAGGATTGCCTTGCCGTCTTCATCGAGATTTACAGTGATGAGTGTAACTTCTTCCTTGGGTTCTACTGTGATTTCAAAGCCCTTAGCCATCTTGTAGTCTGCACTGTATGCAACCACATCGTATGTGCCAACAGCTGCACCGTCAACTGTAACAGTTGCAGTACCATCTGTGCCTTCTGTAATAACAAAGCCTTCAACATCTTCTGTTCTTGCCTTGTTCATTACTCTCCATTCGATATCCTGATTGAGATAACCGGGAAGTTCTATCTGGTTAACAACCTGAGCCTTGAAAGAAGCGGTTGCACCGTCAGCAAGAGTTGCATTGCCTGATGTGAGAGTATTTGTGATATCATATGCAACTTCTTTTGCAAGATAGAAGCCGTTTTCGCCTGTATCGTCACCACTGATTACAGCAGATGTACCTGCGAGGGATTTTACAGAAAGACCGATATCCGGAATAGGCTCTCTGAGTGTTTGTGAAATGAGTGAAGAGTGCTTGGGGTTAACCTTTACTGTACCCTTGTATACCTGCCAATCGGTACCGGTAAGCTCCATACCCTCTTCGCCATACTCCTTGGTGTAATCATTGGAGGAGTAGTTGTAGTTATTGTAGAATGCAAAGTTAACTTTTGCATTTGCAGGTGTCGTAGATGTATTCTTTGCCTTAAATCTTACAACATATGTTTCGCCGTTTTCAGGAAGCTCGGAAAGAAGTTCGGTTCTGATTTCGGAACCACCAATTCTGTATGAAGCAGGTCTTCCGGCTAAGGTTGTGCCGTCATATTCAAGCATAGACTTGTATGTTACAACCTTGTCTGTCCAGGTGTGACCGGCAGAAATCTTTGATGCACCAAGAGCTACCCAGTACTGGAGTCTGTACAAGTCTGTATTGAGTTTTGGTGCATAAATGTTTGCAGGCATTTCGCCTTTTACGTAGTCTTCGTAGTAATTTGGCTCAGTAATTGTGATGTCAACACCCTTTGCCATCTGATTTGCTTCGTTATATGCAACCACTACATATTCACCGGGAGCTGTCTCCTTGGTTGTTGTGAGTGTTGCAGTGTTTCCATTGGATACTACAGTTACATCTTCAAGTTCAAGCTTTCTTGTAGCTCTGTCAAGAACCTTCCATGTAAATGTCTGATCAAGGTAACCGGGAAGACCTATCTGATTGAGGATTTCTGCCTCAAAGCTTGCACTTCCGCCTGCCTTGATTGTAGCGGAGTCGGATGTGAGTGTGTTTGTTATATCATATGGCTGTTCATATGCAATATAGACTGCATCTTCAGCACTTACATCTTTGTAGTTATGCCAGATATCCACACCTGTACCTGCAAGAGCATTTACAGAGAGACCTATCTGGAATCTTGCAGGTACATTGGCAACAGTTTCGGGTTTAATGTGGAGTGTACCCTTGAACCACTGCCAGTCTGAGCCTGTAAGTTCCATACCATCTATACCGTATTCCTTGGTATAATCGAGTATTGAATAATTCTTGTAGTTAAGTGCAGCAAAGTTAACTCTGGCATTTGCAGGGTTTGCGCTTGCGTTTCTTGCCTTGAATCTTACAACATAGGTCTTATCCTGAAGCATTTTGGATGCAGGAAGTATAGTTGTATTTGTCCATGCACCAGGCTGATAGTAAGTTGCTACTCTACCGAGTATTGTTGTGCCATCGTATGCCAATTTGGGCACTACAGAGAAATAGTTCTGTTTATAGTTATTGTAAGAAACCGCTACCTTTGTATTACTATTATCATTTGTTGAGAAGTACTGCAAGTCATACACAGTACCGTCTTTCTTGATAATGAGGTTTTCGGGCATAGCACCGGGTACGTAGTCAAGATAAGGACTGGGAGTATCTACTGTGATGGAAGCACCCTTTGCCCATCCTTTTTCGTTATTGTATGCAACGATTACATATTCGCCGACTTCAACAGTATCATCTACAGTAACTGTAACATCAGCACCGCCTGTAAATGTGAATCCGGAAACAGGGTTTGCTCTTTCTGTATCGGAAGCGGCAAATGCCTTCCATGTGAATGTGCCCTGATTGATATAACCGGGAAGACCTATCTGGTTAACGATCTGTGCCTTAAAGCTTGCAGAATTTTCAGTTGTAAGTATTGAAGAAGCGGATGTACGCTCGTTTGTGATATCATAAGCCTGCTCTACTGCAAGGTACATCTTCTGTGTGCCTTCAGCATTGTAGCTGAATGTTGCACCTGTTCCTGCGAGAGCATTGGTAGAAAGACCTATG
The DNA here is from genome assembly GCA_045545635.1 of Clostridia bacterium. Classification (GTDB taxonomy): domain Bacteria; phylum Bacillota; class Clostridia; order UMGS1810; family UMGS1810; genus RGIG8748. The sequence goes on from JAZQBI010000232.1 coordinate 10,100, forward strand.
CAGAAACGGGGTTCGGGCTGTGCATCAAGTCCGGAGTTCATAGATCCGATTGAGATTGTACCCTTGAATTCGTGCCAGTCTGTGCCGGTAAGCTTGAGACCTTCTGCACCGTATTCTTTGGTGTACTGGCTGATGGAATACTGTTTGTAAACAGTGGGAGCAAAGTTAACGTAGGTCTCATATTCTGTGGTGTTCTTTGCCCAGAAGCTTACAACGTAGTTTGTGTTCATAGCTGCAGGGGTAGAAAGTATTTGATCATAAATCTGACCACCACAGATCATATAACTATTTCTGCCAATGGTAGTTGTGCCGTCATACTCTATGAGGGAGTTTACATTAAAATACTGACCTTCGTAATTGAGTCCAAGTTTTGTCTTGGAACCGCCGTTATTAACAAAATACTGCAGGTTGTAGTCATTTGCATTGCCTGTTACGGTAATCATGCTTTCAGGCTTTGCGCCCGGAACATAATCCGCATAACTCACTGCGTCTTCTGCAAATGCCGGTACGGTCATAACGCTTGCAAGCATCATAACGCACAAAAGCATTGCAATAAGTTTTCTTGTCATAAAAATCTCTCCTTTTTGATTACTGATTACGGGGATTTATGTGCTACTAAAAACCCCTACAATAATATATTAAAATTGTAACATGATGGTAAAATGTTTGTAAACACTTCAGCTTAAAGGCAATAAAAAAGTGCATCACAAAATAAAAAAAATGCAGTGCAAAACTATAAAAAATACCCAAACGGCAGGGAGTACCGTTTGGGTATTTTTTTATCTATTTTACATACTTACTAGTTACACCATCGGCAACTGCTATGGGAGCAAGCGTTTTGCTGTCCCAGGCAAATACTTTTATAATATCACCTGCCTGTGCTGTGATTGTGAGAGGCTCTTTGAGCGTTGCAACACCGTCTGTAACATCAACAGATGCGGCATCTACATCTCTTATACCAACTGTGCCGTTGTAGCTTACCACAGCAAATGTTACGGAAGTTCTGTCGCTGCCTTCTACCTTTGCACCGCCAAGCATAAGACCGTCTGTTGTTTCGTCCACGGCAATCATTGTTATCTCTTCGTCAACTTCGGGAACAGGTACATCTTCGGTAACAGTAATTTCAAAGCCCTTAACCATCTTGTAATCTGTACTGCAGGCAACTACAGCATATGTTCCGGACGCTGCTCCATCAACTTTAACAGTGGCAGTACCGTCTTCGCCCTCTGTAATCACAAATCCATCAATATCTTCTGTTCTTTCCTTGTTCATAACCTTCCATTCAAAATTCTGATTCAGATAACCGGGAAGTCCGAGCTGGTTGATTACTTCTGCTTCAAATGTTGCACTTGCACCCTCGGCAAGTGTTGCAGAAGAACCCTCGGCAAGTTCATTTGTTATATCATATGCAACCTCTTTTGCAAAATAAACCTTGCCGGGCTGACCAGCAACACCATCACTGATTATAACTCCTGTACCTGCAAGTGCCTCGGTGGAGAGACCAAGAGTGAGCTGACTTGCACGCTGATTAGCATATACAGGATGTGTGGGTTCTACATATATAGTACCCTTAAACTCTGTCCAGTCACTTGTTACAGGCATACCCTGTTCACCATATTCCTTAGTGGTGTGGAGTCTTGACTCATAGCGATAGTTTGTGATACCTGCATTGGTGTAGGTGTCACGAACAGTACCGTCGAGACCTTCCGCAGCCTTTGCATAGTAGCTGATAACATAATTTGCATCATTCTCTATAGTGTCATCAGGCATAATAGCACCGTGAACCAACGCACCGGGCATATAGTAACCGGCTTTGCCAACCTTGGTTGTACCGTCGTATGCAACCTGAGAGGTTGCTCTTATCTGAGTCCAGCTATTCCATGCAACCTTAACAACAGAAGTATTGGTCTGTGTAAAGAACTGGAGATTTGTTGCATTACTGCTTGTCTTGGAATCTATAAGGTTTGCCGGCTTTTCGCCTGCAATATAGTCTTCGTAATAGTTGGGTTCAGCAACTGTGATTACATAACCCTTGGCCATATCATGACTATCACTTTTTGCCACGATTACATATTCACCGGGAGCAACTGTATTATCTACAGTTACGGTAGCAGTTGTTGTATCGTCGGAGGGTGTCACTGTGATTCCGGAAATTTCATTTGTTCTTGTCTCAACATCAAATGCTTTCCATGAGAATGTGCCCTGAGTAAGATAACCGGGGAAGCCTACCTGGTTAACAAGCTGCGCCTTGAGCACAGCACCTTTGCCTCTGTAATCAATGGTTTTCGCTCCACTTTCAAGCTCATTTGTAATATCATAGATAGCTTCCTCCGCAAAGTAGGGAAGATGCTTGCCTGCACCCTCGTCAATACAGTTGATTTCCACCTTGCTGCCTGCATAAGTTGTAGATGCAGAAAAACCGATAGAGAGTCTGTCCACATCATTTGCAGTATGGGTTTTTGAACTGTCATCTGCATTCCTGATTGTACCCTTGAGGTCAACCCAGTCTGTGCCCTCAATATCCATACCGGCTGCGCCGTATTCCTTGGAATACTGTGAGTAGCCTATATGATCTAAGTCGTAAAGGAGAACGTGAACCTTTGGCACTATATCCGCATTGAGATTCTTTACCTGAATGGAGTAAACATAGTTCTTATTGCCGGCGATATCTCCATTACGGCTGGTTCCGTCAGCATTTACGAAGTTGTTGCCCTTTATTACCTTGTCGCCAAAGTACACACCATGTGTGTAATAATATGCGGGAGCAGTACCGGACATTATTTCGCCTGCGGTTCCATTGGCTGTAATTGTAATGCTTTTGTTGCTGTTTGCAGTTCCTCTTTCAGCGGTACCGCCTGTTGCAGCTACATTGCCTATAAAGCCATACTGACTGTAGCCCTGAATGGACTCATCAAGAACCTCTGCGTTTGTCTTGAACATATTGGCAGGCATTTCACCGGGAACATAATCATCATAATCACCGGGGACTGCTACAGTTATGGTGTAGCCTTTTGCCATATTATATGTAGAGTTGTATGCCACGATATCATATGAACCGAATTCAACGGTTTCGTCAACAGTTACCTCTGCTGTTGCACCGTCAGCAGAAATTGTGATACCGGAGATTTCTTCTGTTCTGTCGGTATTCATGGCTTTCCATATGAATTCACCCTGTTCAAGATAACCGGGAAGTCCTATCTGATTTACTATCTGAGCCTCAAAAACAGCGGGATTTTTTGTTGTAACAATATCTGAGCTGCTTGTAAGAGTATTTGTAATATCATATACTGCTTCCTCTGCAAAGTAAGGAAGGTGCTTGCCTGTGCCGGAGTCTGTGCAGTTGATTTCCACACTGCTGCCTGCATAGGTTGTGCTTGCAGGAAAGCCGATAGAGAGTCTGTCAACATCATTTGCAGTGTGAGTTTTTGCACTGTCATCTGCATTTTTTATTGTACCTTTAAGGTCAACCCAGTCTGTACCCTCTATTGCCATACCGGCTGCACCGTATTCCTTGGAATACTGCGAGTAGCCTACTGCATCGAGGTCATAGAGAAGAACATGAACATTGGGAACTATATCTGCATTAAGGTTCTTTACCTGAATAGAATACACATAATTCTTGTTTCCGGCTATATCACCGCTGCGGCTCTTTGTTCCGTTTTCAAGAACAAAGTTGTTGCCCTTAATGAGCTTATCGCCAAAGTACACACCGTTTGTGTAATAATATGCAGGGGCACTTCCGGACATAATTTCTCCGGGGGTACCGTTTGCAGTAATCTTAACGCCGTTGGTTGCACTGCCTCTGGAAACTCTTGGATCCGCATTGGAAAATGATGTCCCAACATTTCCAATAAAGCCGTACGGGCTGTAATTCTCCTGACTTTCATCAAGAACCTCTGCGTTGGTTCTGAACATATTCTCAGGCATTTCGCCCGGAACATAGTCTGCATAGCTGATTTCGTCCGCAAAAGCAGGCACAACTATAATGCTTGCAAGCATCATAACACAAAGTGTCAATGCAATTATTTTTCTTGCCATAAAAATCTCTCCTTTTTCAAGACTGACATCGGAGAAGCACTTACACTTCCCCTATATAACAAAAATTATATCATACCAATATTTATGATGTAAATGTCGCTCAAAAAAGTCCGTAAAAAAGTGCACTAATTGATAAAAATCTTTTATATAACAACTCTGCCTTTTCATATGCCGTAAGGCATATTTCATACGCATAGCGTATTTCATAGCGAAGCTATTTCACTTGCCGTAGGCAAATTTCTATTGAAAAAAGCACCGACAAAAGTCGATGCTTTTTTCTGGCTTTCGGCTACAAAATAGATGTACATTCTCGCAATTCAGTAAGCATCTACTTTAAAATAACCTCAATAACAGGATCTATAATTTCGGGTGAAAGTTTAGGGATTTTGAATGCTACCATATCCACTCCGTTTGCTTTGCAATCTGAAAAGTGATCTGTATAACCTTCTGTATAAAGAATTTCGCTGGCATCGTGCAGAAATTGAGCATACTCAATTTTACCCGCTAAATTATTCATTTCCAGAAAAGCAAACGGATATTCCACAAGGTGAATGTAAAGCCTTTTCTCATCAAAACTTTGCGTAAGTCGCGTTCCCCGAGGTGCAACAAATTCAGGTTCAGCCATTGTGCATCCGTAAATAGAACGTGAGTTATACTTCATCCATTCTTCATATACCTTAAGAGCATTAACCGCTCTATAATCAAAATAGCCTCTGGATGTAGGGCCTACATTCATAAGAAGATTACCGCCTAATGATACTGTATTAACAAGCATATCAATGAGCATCTTGGGTGTTTTCCATGTAGATTCATCACGGTAATACCCCCACGAACCCGAGAAGGTCTGGCATGCTTCCCAAACAAGTAACTCCTTTGTTTCTTTATCTCTCGGCCATTCAAGCACCTGATACTGTTCAGGAGTTGCAATATCTTGTTCGATTTCAGTTCTGTTATCAATAATGATATCAGGTTGCAATGCTCTTGCTGTTGCAATCAGTTTTTCTGCTTCCCAATCGTTTTTGCCCTTCCCTTTCATCCATGGGAGGTCATTCGGATCATCACCAGAATATGAAAAATCAAACCAAAGAATATCAATCTTTCCGTAGTTTGTAAGAAGCTCTGTTACCTGATTTCTCATATACTCTGCATAATTCTTCATATCACGCCCACGGTTTTTCTCTTCAGCATCAACATCATCGCGTCTAGGGTGAATTCTGTCGATTGTAAAGTCAGGATGATGCCAGTCTATAAGAGAGTAATAAAACCCAACCTTCAGCCCTTCCGCACGGAATGCATCAACATATTCCCTCACCAAATCTCTGCCAAATGTAGTGTTTGTAATTTTATAATCTGTGTACTCTGTGTCAAAAAGGCAGAAGCCTTCATGGTGTTTTGTTGTAAGCACAGCATATTTCATACCGGCTTTTTTTGCAGTCCTCGCCCACTCTTTTGCATCAAATAAATCCGGATTAAAATGTTTAAAATATAAGTCATACTTTTCTTCGGTAATTTTTTCATAGCTTTTTATCCACTCGTGACGGGCCGGCATTGCATAAAGCCCAAAATGAATGAACATTCCAAAACGATCTTCAATAAACCAAGATGTATCTCCGGGTGTCTTCTTCGTAACATAACTCGACATATTTATGACCTCCTATTGATTTTTTTTAAATTATAACATATAATATGTAATTAACCAATGAAAAAAATAATATGTTTTATGGAGATTTTGTTATGGAGTATCAGAAATTACACGGTTTATCAGAATTAAATATGAATATATTACAAGTCGACAATGTAACTCTGACATCTTCTTGGAAGGCTGTCAATGTCACTTCTTCCTTTACAAGAATGTATATGGTAACACAAGGCATTGGGTGGCTGAAATATGGAGAAAATGTTATGCGTATGACAGCAGGAAATGTGTATATTGTCCCTGCAGGACTTACATTTTCATACAACTGTGAAGATGGTTTTTCAAAAATATATTTTCATCTTTCAGTCCGTCAATCGTGCGGATATGATATATTTCACGGATTAGACCAATGTATTGAAATACATGACCCTAAAGGAATAGAACTTGTAAAATCCAATTTCAATTACAACACCATAGTGCAAATGTTGCAAATAAAGGTCTATCTATATAACCTTGTATGTAAATGTATGAAATTTAAAGCAGATATAGAAATAAAGAAATATTCATACTATATTACCGAAGCAATGGAATATATCGGCAAAAATCTATCCGCCAATTTAAAAGTTAAAGAAATTGCCGATGCATTATTCACTTCGCCACAAAAACTCAGAAAATGTTTTCGTGAAGAAACAGGAATTCCTATTGGAAAATACATAGATGACCATATTATGTTTACAGCAGAATGTGAGCTGCAGAACAATAGGTTGTCCATCAAAGACATCAGTGAACTTTTAGGTTTCTGTGACCAATTCTATTTTTCAAGATGTTTTACAAAAAAATATGGCATATCGCCTCTTAAGTACCGAAAAACTCAAATATATTACAAATAAATTTTTCATACAAAACAAAGTAAAGCTTAACACTAAAAAAGCGTACTGAAAATTCAGTACGCTTTTTTTGGCCCGCCTGAAGGGATTCGAACCCCCGGCCTTCAGAATCGGAATCTGCTGCGATATCCAGCTTCGCCACAGGCGGAAATATGATTATTATTTTTACCACGCAAATTATTGTACCACTATTATTTCAAAAAAGCAAGCAAAAATCATGCTCTAAAACAAAAAGCGCTCTATGGATTATTCCACAAAGCGCCAAATAAATTATTAATCCCTATTATATACCAGATACTTTACAAAGCAGGCTGTTGCGCTGATAGTAAGAGCAAAGAAAAATATAAGAGCTCCGGTTATTAT
>JAZQBI010000233.1:0-5975 GCA_045545635.1 Clostridia bacterium
AACTGTGTATGCCCAATAATGACCGCATCATAGTCCCCAGTCGCAATACGGGAGCAAAATTTCTTTCGGTTTGCAGGTTCAAAGTCTTTCTTTGTGGCCGCCAGGACATTTGCTCCCGGATATAACCGCAGGAAGTCACTGGCCCACTGTTCCGTCAAATGATTCGGCACAACAAATAAACTCTTTTGGCATAACCCCAGGCGTTTACTCTCCATTGCTGCAGCAATCATTTCAAAGGTCTTACCCGCACCAACGCAATGGGCAAGTAAGGTATTTTCTCCGTAGAGCTGATGTGCCACTGCATTAAGCTGATGAGGTCTGAGTGCAATGTCCGGTGTCATCCCCGGAAATTTAAGGTGTGAACCGTCATACTCTCTTGGTCTGGTGGAATTGAAAAGCTCGTTATACTTGGCACACAAAGTCTGCCTACGCTCCGGGTCACGGAATACCCAGTCCTTAAAAGCTTCCCTTATGGCTTCCTGCTTCTGGCTTGCAAGCATGGTTTCCTTTTTGTTTAGGACACGCTTTTCCTTTCCGTCCTCCTCTATGGTGTCAAAGATACGGGTATCACGCAAATTCAGTGAGTCCTCCAGAATATGGTATGCGTTTGCCCTTCCTGTACCGTAAGTCATGTTTACAAGGGTATTACCGTAGTCTGCATTTTTACCCTTGATGTTCCACTGCCCGGTCACATCGGAATACTGCACACCAATGGCATTACGGGAAAACAGATAATCCGGTGTTTCAAAAGTTTCACGCATGAAGTCCTCGATGTACTTGGTATCAATCCATGTTGCACCGATACGCACCTCAATCTCCGAAGCATCAAGCTCCTTCGGCTGTACACCCTCCAAAGCAGATACATTGATTGCAAACTCCGGGTGGTTCTCTGCAAATACCCTTGCTATCTGCAACTTTTCCCTGACATTTCCGCTTAGATATTCGTCCGCAGTTTCCCATTTCTCCGTCACAGGGTTCTGAAAGATTACCCCGGCAAGCTCCGCTGTCACTTCCTCCTCGCTCTTTCCGGCAAGCTCTGCCATAAAGCCTAAATCAACCCTTGCTTTTTCCCCAAGGGACACAGCCAACGCTTCACTTGCGGTATCAACACTTGTGACAACCTCTGCTTTTTTAATGGTTCTCTTGCTGAACATATCCGCTTTTCCTTTGAAGTTACCCTCATCGTCCAGCTTTTCCAATGAACAAAGCAGACAATAGCTTGAGTCCTGATTAAACGCTCTTTTATTGGTCTGTGAATTGATAAGACCGTATTTCTTGGAGAACGCATCATATAACTCATTAAGCTCCGTCTGCTTATTCTTTATCATTTCCTCCGGATATTCGTTTAACTGATAGTCAATCAGTTCCTGTGTACAGTCCCTAATCTGCACCATGCCTTTCATACGCTGTTCCATGGTTTCAGATACTTCCACAGGCTTCATAATGGAATTTTCACGGTAATACACCCTGTCATCCACTAAGGTGTAGCTGTAATTCTTCACACTAGGGTCAGCGGGGATAGCTTCCCTTGCAAGCTCATCATCAAGCTCCGCAAACTCTATCTGCTCTATGCTGCCCTCGATGTGGGATACTGCCTTTGCAAGCTGTTCCGACAAGGGAATGGAAGTGTCCGGTGTGCAGGTGGCTTCCATGCCAAACGGCCCACTGACCATTTCCATTTTTCCAAGCACCATTTCCGGGTGGTCTGCAAAGTATTGGTTCATGGCAATGCCATCTGCATTTTCAGTAAGGTGTACCCAATCCGGCTCGATGTCCATTACCCTGTCACGCTTCTTTAAGAACAGAATATCAGAAGTGACTTCCGTTCCCGCATTTTCCTTAAAGGCTGTGTTTGGAAGCCTGATTGCACCAAGAAGCTCAGCTCTCTGTGCAAGGTATTTTCTGACCTCCGGACTTTTCTTATCCATGGTTCCCTTGCTTGTGACAAAAGCCACCACACCGCCCGGTCTGACCTTATCCAAGGTCTTAGCGAAAAAGTAATCGTGAATGAGGAAGTTGTGTTTATCGTATGCCCTGTCCGGTACTTTGTACTGACCGAATGGAACATTACCGATTGCCACATCAAAGAAGTCTCCCGGATAATCGGTCTTTTCAAAGCCTGTAATCTTCACTTCTGCCTTCGGGTACAACTGCCTTGCAATTCGTCCGGTAATTCCGTCAAGCTCCACACCGTACAGTCTGCTCTCCTGCATCTTCTCCGGCAGCATACCAAAGAAGTTACCTGTACCCATTGCCGGCTCTAAAATATTTCCTTTGGAAAATCCCATCTTATCAATCGCATCGTAAATCGCCTTAATAATCACAGGACTTGTATAGTGGGCATTTAGGGTACTCTCCCTTGCTGAAGCATACTCCTCAGACGATAACAGGCTCTTTAGTTCCTGATACTCACTTGCCCAATTCGCCTTGGTTTCGTCAAAAGCATCTGCAAGACCGCCCCAGCCTACATACTTGGCTAAAATCTGCTGTTCCTCCGGTGTAGCAATACGATGTTCACTCTCAATCTTTTCAAGAGTGCGGATTGCTTCCACATTCTGACGGAACTTTTCTTTCGGTGCAAAGCCTTTCCCGGTACTTTCTTCTCCCGGCTCAATACGGAAGTTGACAGCTCCGGTTTTGTCTACCTCCGGTTCCGGCTCTGTTTTCTGCAACTGCTCCACATCATGGATAACCTGTGCCACAAAAGGATTACGAAGTAATGCTCCCTCGTCTACAAGTTCGCCATTTACAATTCCGGCACTCTCCAAACCTTCACGGATTGCCTGTACATCAATATCAGAAAAATCATCAACCTGTTCTTCCACAGCCACACCTTCAGCAACCACTTCCGGCTCATCTACACTCTGCTCCATGGACTCCGTTTCCTCACGCTCTGCTTTTTCTCTGGTCTGCTCCGGAACCTCTGCATACCTCTCGGAATACTCCTTCGCCTGTTTTAACAGACCATCCATTATCACAGCTTTTTCCGTATCTCCGCTGATAGTCCGGAGCATGACAAAATCAGTTGCATCCACTAAAAGAGTATCGTAAACTTCTTTACCCTCCAAGCTCTGCTCTCCGTCCACAATCATAACGGCTCCGGTTTCCTCGTTCCTCTCAACCACATCTTTTCTGCCAAGCTCTCCACAGATTTGTGCAATAACAGACATTTCAGACAATTTATCAGCAAGTGCCTTGTCCGGCTCTCTGTCACGCTCCACGTACCGCCTTGCCAGATTGGTAAAACCGACAAGCACCGCTGGGTGTGAAGTCACAACATAGTCCCTGGTATCCCAATTCGCATAAGGCACAAGGCTCTTTGCCCATTCCTTATTATTCACTGAAAATCTTCCATCTTGGCTGTTGTGCATAATAGTGTTTGCAAGCACCATTTCCACCCGTTCCTTACCAAACTGCTCGATAACAGCCTTTGCAGTATCCCTTGGCAGTATATATCCGTCAAAATTCTCCGCAATGGCTTTTTCAATGGCTTCCTTACATTCCACACGGACTTCATGCTCCAGCTTCTCCGCTTCCCTACGCATGGCTTCTTCTGCCTGTTCCTGCTTATACTGTGCGTATGCTTCCTTGCCCTCCGGACTTAAATATCTGTCCTCCTGTACAAGCTCTCTGATACGCTTTTCCACCACATTCCAATTAAGAAGCACCTTTGCATAAGGACTTCCATAATTGCCCTTCTCCAGACGGATACCTTTTGCATCATGATCTTCGTGTCCGCTGTCACTTCCCGGAAGTGCGTGGGAACTGCCACCTGTACCATACTCATTTTTCAGAAAGTCAACATTTGCTTTCTTATCGTGTCCTTCCATGAAATACTCATAGATACGGAATTTCCCATGCTGAAAACCACTACCCCCGGTCAGACGATAATCAATCTCGTCCTGTGTAATGAAATCCTCCAGCTTCACATCCACCGTATCAAGCGCCGGAAATCCTTTCTTTTCCACACCTAAATCCGCAAGCTGTTCTAACAGATAATCCGGTCTTTTCACATACTTCCATTTAATCTGCTTTTCTCCACTGTCAAGCTGTGCCTGTGCCTTTTCAAGCTCCTCTGTCAGTAATGCTCTGCCTTCCTGTGTGGATAGTAATTCACATAACCTTTCTATACATTTAGGAAAACTGTAAACCTCAAGCTCCAGACTCTCAGGTGTCTCAGATATACCGTCACGGAAGAAGTAATTGATGTCATTGGCAATTCTCTCACGCTCTACCGCATCCACAAGGAATACTTCGTTGGCACTCATATAGGTACCGTTCTCCACCATGGTACGGATATGGCTTTCCACTTCGCTCCAGCTCATGAGTGCAAGGGTATCTTCCTTTGCTGATGTACCATAACCGATACGCATACCCATTTCATCAAACCATAAGGACACGGGATTTCCGTCAAACTCAAAGCCTTTTCCGGTAGTCTTGTACTCATTCTTTAGAAACTCTGTCATTTCCTCCGGTGACTTGCCCTGCTGGTACTTGGCATAGATACGCTTTCTGCTGTTATCCCTACCGCCACCGCTACGCAGTATGGTGTCAATCTGGTCTTGTGGTAAAGAAAAAGCAGCGGGCATGGTATATTGAATACTAGCTTCCGCTGCTGCGATTGTGCCGACCTGTTCCTCAAAACTTGGGAATAAACTTAACTGCTGATATGTTCCCGTCGGTTCTGTATTTAGCTGTAAATCAACTCCGTCAGTACGGTTTCCTCCGCTGAGTGTCTGATGTTGTTCATCATCTGTACCCAAAGCATCTGATTGTCCGCCTTGAGCTGTTCCGTCACTCCCTGACTCTCCATCATCTGTCCGGTCAGAAGCTCCATTCTCTGCTCTGCCTGTTCCTGTATCGTAAGCAGGTGTTCTTTCAGTCTGCCCCTCAGAAGCAGTCCCGTGTAAACTCCGTTCTTGTTCTCCTGTAAGAACTTCTTCCTCATCAGTCCGTACTTCGTCAGAGTCCCCTCCGGCTGCTTGTCCATCTGTAACATCGGTATCTGATAATCCCCGTTCTGCTCGTATGCTAAAATCATCATTCTGGCTCCTTTCCCCGGCATTTCCGGTCTGTGTGATAGATTGTTCGTCCGGCGTGTCACTTTCACGCTTTAACGCATTATAGTCCGTTTCAGACGCATTTGCAAGTCCTTTTTCGATATTTTTTTCATGGGTGTCGATATGTTCCTCACCCACGCTCATTTCTGCCCGATTTGGGGCAATCTGCCTGTCATACGCTCCGATTGCTTTTCCTATTTCCATAAGGATAGGCTTGGATAAATCAGACACATTCGTGCCAAGCTGTGACAGTGTTTCCACCGTATTAAAATCGTGAATGTAGGGAAAACTGATTTGCTCCGCAAGCTCCTGTTCATCCATGCCGCAACGCTTTAGCACCGTATAGGCAATACTGTCCGCAAGTGTTTCCCTTATCCGAACCTCGATGTTAAGCTCATCAAGCTCCTCTAAAAAACTGCCTTCTTTCAGATACTCCATATCCATTGCAAGCTCCCGGTAACACTCCTCTGCAATTCTGCCCGCAATCTCTCGGATACGGTCTGTAAAGCCTGCCTGTGCATCTGTTTCCCCATAAATGCCCTCCAGACGGTCAAGCACCGCTTCCGTATGCTCCTCCTTCATCTCCCACAGGTTCGGGAACTTACCTATTCTCCTTGCTTTGTGGACATCTGAAATGTCAAAAACATATTTCAGTCCCGAATAGGTATCATCATCAATCAGTGCAATACCCTTTGCACCTTTATTTACCCAGCAGCGCATTTTTTCATTCCATATCTCTATGGAAGCACACGCTGTTGCGTCCGGTCTTTGGGCATAAATCAGAAGCTGGTCTTTGAACGAATACTTATATAACCTTGAAGCAGTATTCAGGTACTTCCTCCAGCTCTCCTCATTCCTTACCACCTCTTTTGCGGTGTATTGTGCCAGACCGGAAATTATATCATATTTTCTCAT
>JAZQBI010000234.1:0-3989 GCA_045545635.1 Clostridia bacterium
TCTCCTAGGGTAATCTCGATGTCCCCCTCTTTGACATACACAATTTCCAGACTGTTTTCCAATTTGGTACGGGTATAATCATACTTTTCGGCATAAAAGTGATGTGCAAAGCCTATTTTTGGCATTTTTTCAAAGGACACAAGTGCATAGTACAACCTTACCACCTCCAATATAAACATATCATAAAATATTTGTTTTGTCCATATACTTTTGTTTTGAAAATTGAATATACCACTCTTTGGAATTATAATACGGATATAGAATTTAAAATTAAAGAGAGGCAAAACAATGAATAAACACGCATTTTTCTTTATTGATGACGTTATCTGGGTAATGAGAGACCTGACAAGACAAAAACCAAAAAAACTTTTTGACAATCCTTTTCTGGCACTTCTCAAGGAAGCTCACGATAAATACGGACTGAAAACTCAGCTTAATATTTTTTATCAGACAGACAGATTTTACGGAAATGATGACTTCAATCTTTCCGAAATGACGGATGCCTACAAGGAAGAATGGGAAGCAAACTCCGATTGGATTAAATTCGGTTTCCACGCAAGACAGGAATTTCCCGATTATCCATACATAAATGCAGACTATGACCATGTTTATGAGGATTTCAAGCTTATAGAAAAGGAAGTTATCCGTTTTGCCGGAGACAAGATTATGGCAAAGGCTACCACCCCCCACTGGCGTCCCATAAGCAAAGATGCCTGCCTGGCGCTCCGAGACTGCGGTATCAAGCTTCTCAGTGCCACATACGGCAAAAAAATTGAATACGACGGAGATGCCTCCTCCCTGCCCTACGGTCACTCACAGAGACTTCTTTGTAACCGCAAAAAGGAAACTTCGATCTTCGTGAGAGATAGCAAGGATGCGGCAATATCCCGTTCTCTTTGCGGATACAACCATATAACAGAGGAAGAGAGAGACCTAACCAGAACAAACCTTAAGTATATCACCGATCCCGAAACAGGTATCGGATTCAAAGATCTGGGAAGCGGCGGTGCTGCTTGTCTCAACCTTATTAACAAGGCTGAGGTTATGGAGTTTTACAGTGAGCTTCCCGATATGGAGTTCTTCATCTACGGAACACATGAGCAGTATTTCTATCCCGACTACTTTGCATATCAGGAGGAATATCCCGAAAAAATTCTCCTTGCCGCAAAGCTTCTTTCGGAAAAAGGATATAAATTTATATTCAGTCAGGATATTATCTAAATCAATAGGGACTGTAAATTAATTCGTCGGAATTAATTTAGAGTCCCCTTGGGGAATAGGAAAAAATGATTCGGAATTGTCAAATCGAACTCAAAGCAAGGCTTTTCCTTGCTTTGAGTGGTAACCCGAAGGCGTGCGAGGGCACGTCGAGAGGTGAGATTTGGCAATAGCAAAAAGGCATATATTTATAGAAAAACATCTGGAGACAGATGTTTTTCTACATTTATGGTGATTTTAAATGATTTACAGGCTAATTAATACTCTGTATTCTTTGGTATCCCTGCCTTTTTGCGGTCTGGACTTTTTTTACATTCCCTATTATATTTATTTTGCTTTTGGTTTTGATATTACCGAGCATATCATACCAAAGAATATTGCCGCCGCAATACCCATACTTGTTCCCTTGATGCCTCCACCCAGTGCACCCATCCATCCCTCCTCGGATACGGATTTTGCCACTCCCTTTGCAAGAGAATAGCCAAAGCCTATTATAGGAACGGTTGCACCGCTTCCGGCAAATTTTACTATCGGCTCATAAATTCCAAGAGCAGTGAGGATAACTCCTGCAATTACATATGATACCATAATTCTCGCAGGGGTTGCCTTGGTTTTATCAATGAAAACCTGTGCAACAGCACAGAAAAGTCCTCCCACTGCAAATGCATATATATACTTCATAACAGCACACTCCCAAGGCTCACTCCATGAGCAATGCCCACAACGTTTTCTCCAAGCTGTGCGGTGGTGGGACTCATAAGAGCACCGGTACAGACAAGAAGCATTTTTTTGATATTACCTTTTTCCAGTTCTTTACAAAAATGTCCGCAAAAAACACTTGCCGAGCATCCGCAGCCGCTTCCGCCTGCACCCGTGTTCTGCTTTTTGCAATCAAAAATCATATTTCCGCAGTCAAGATGCCTGTCGGAAATATCTGTATTTTCTCTGTGAAGAAGCTCGTTTAAAAGCTTTGTACCAACAAGTCCCAGATCGCCTGTTACTATTACATCATAATAATCAGGACTTATATTTCGGTCTCTGAGATTATAAAGTATGCACTCTGCTGCGGCAGGTGCCATTGCCGCACCCATATTTGCCGCATCCTTTACTCCCAGATCCACCATATATCCCGTGGTAATGGCTTCTACAAAAATATCTGATTTTTCTCCCGAAAGAATTACCGCACCGCTTCCTGTTACCGTCCACTGTGCAGAAGGTGTGCGAACTGCACCGTATTCCAACGGAAAGCGGTATTGCTTTTCGCTGGAGCAAAAATGGCTTGAGGTTGCCGCAAGAACATTGTTTCCGTAGCCGCTATCTACCATAACAGAGCCGAGGCTCATGGACTCCGCCATGGTAGAGCAGGCACCGTAGAGTCCAAAATACGGCATCCTCATATCCTTCATTGCAAAGGCACTGGCGGTACACTGGTTGAGAAGATCTCCGGAAAAACAATAGTCAACCTCCTCGCATGTCAGACCTGCACGGGAAAACACCCCTGTAACGGTATGCTTGAGGATGTTGCTTTCTGCCTTTTCCCAACTGTCGGTTTCTATATATTCATCGGTATATACTGTGTCAAACCTGTCGCCCAAAGGTCCCTCTCCCTCAAGCTTTCCTGCAGAGCTGTAATAGCTTTTTATATACACGCTGTTATCAAATTCTATGGTTTGTCTGCCTTTTTTTGTACCCATTATATCCCTCCCGCAATTACAAGGATTATACCGTAAATTACAGATGCACTTATGCCGTAGACTATTACGGGACCTGCAATGGTAAACATCTTTGTGCCGACTCCCGGGACAAGTCCCTCGGTTTTGTATTCCATAGCAGGAGAAACTATACTGTTTGCAAAACCGGTAATTGGTACAAGTGTTCCTGCCTTGCCTATGTTGGCAATTTTGTCATACACGCCAAAGGCAGTAAGAAGTGCGCCGATAAGAATAAGCGTGGAGCTTACAAGGGCGGAGGAATCCTCCTTGCTTACTCCAAGCGAAACATACAAATCTCCGATTAGCTGACCTATGAGGCATATGGTACCGCCTACGAGAAATGCCCTCAGCATATCCATACCGAGTGCGGAATTTGGTGTAGCCTCTTTGACGAGTTTGGCATACTCTTTTTTTGAAACTTTCATAAAGCAAATCCTCCCGAAAAGGCGAATATTCCCTCCGCATTTCCGCTTCCTACAGGCGGATTTGCCTTGACATACAGATACATACAAAGAACAATAACACATACACTGAGGATTATAAGCAGTTTTTTCATAATAACCTCCGCATTTTATTTTGTGTTTATTTTAGGCTTTTTTAAGAAGTTTTATACAAAATGAAAGGTTGTAAAAAATTTGTCTGAAATTTTTTACAACCTTTGTTTATTCCATATGAAGTTTTATGTATTCCGAAACAGCATCCGCTGAACAGTTCAGTGAATAGGCAAGCTCCTCACTTATGAGCTTTTCGGCTGATTTCAGTGTCATTTCATCTGCACCGGAGAGCTTTTTGCCGAGATTGGCTTTTTCCTTTTTCTTTTCGTAAATGCACTTTACAAGCATAATGAGTTCTTTGACATCCGCACGGGATACAATGGCGGAAAACAGCTCATTTCTTTCATTTTTGACCTCCGGCCAGACGATTTCACTATCTGACATATCGGCAAAAATACCATCCAACTCATCCCGTGACATAACAGGACGCATCTTGCTTACAAGATTTTCCTTATCAACGGGTACATACAGTGTTGATGCTGATGTGCTATTGGGTTTCAGAATG
>JAZQBI010000235.1:0-3395 GCA_045545635.1 Clostridia bacterium
AGAGACAGACGAGCAGGAGTTACAATATTCGCTTATGGCAAAGAGGATACTTCTAAAACACCTTATACATATTTAATTCCGGAAGAATTTGAAGATGCTATAATGAGCTACCCTGATGCATTCCGCGCAGGTTCATTAGGTCCGGACTTTTATCCTGACATTATTGTAGGACAGATGATGACTCACCCTTATGATGCGAGAAAAACTATGGGTTCAGGTGAGTGGGTAAAGCTTCTTGTTGAATCTGTAAACTGTTTACCGAAAGACAGCGCAGAACGAAAGGAAGCCCTTTCCTTTACTCTTGGTTATATGCTTCATTTCTGTGGTGACTTGTTTGGTCATGATTTTATCAACACCTTCTCCGGCGGAACATATCCAAGCCTAACAGATATCGACTATACCAATGGAATGGGTGCAGAGATTAATAATATTATGAGCCATATGTCTCAGGAAACATATATGGACAGTCTTGTAAATAAGGATTTTTACAAGAAAAACAATTATCTTAATATCAAGGCTCCTACAAAATTTGTTACAGATACTTTGATAACTAAAGGTAATGCAGAGAACGGTCACGCTGCTATTTATGACAAATATGCAGAGCTTCCTCCTCATTTTGAATGGTTGATTGATTGGAGAAATGAACTTTATCTCGAAGCAAACGAGTGGCGTGATAATCCAGATCCTACTCTTTCGGCTGCTGCGACAGCTTATCTTGACAGATGGGTGGAAGATCTGGACAGAGCTATTTATGCTTTGACAGAAACCTTTGATACCATTGCAAGACGATTGGTAACAGAGGCAAATCCGTCTACTGTGGATATTGTTACGGAAGAAGTAAAGAAATGGGGAAAAACATACGGCATTTATATCACCGGTATTCCTGACCATATGATTGACGGTGTAAAGATATCAATTGAAGTTCTCGATGCGATTTTTGAGGCACTTGATTTTATGGATATTGAGCTTTTTGACCTTGACGAATGGATTGAAGACCTGATAGAGGATATTCTTCTTGAAGCCATAGGCTTTCCGGGTATAGACAAGGCATTAAAACAATATGAAACAAGACTTAAAAATCCTGAGGTTCAGCTTGACCACAAGGATAATCCATACAAGCCATCTGATGCAAACTTTAAGGAGTTCAAGGCATATATGGACAGATATGCTGCAGAACAGAAGCTTTTATCAACTACAACATTAACAAATATATTAAATGACAAAGACAATGGTGTTTTAACTGAAGTAATAGATTCTGATTTTGAAGCCTTCTATAATACCATGGTTATGTTTAAACTTATTCTGATTGGCCCTGAAAAATTTTCGGAGCTTGTAAATGAGCTTTCCGGTAAAACCCAGAATGCATATAAAGCAAAAACTGCTTATGTTTCGGCAACAGGTCTTGATATGGAAATAACGACAGCCTCATTTGTAGATTCCGGCACAGATAATGATATTTATGCGGTGGTTTACAAGGTGGTAAATGGCAAAAAGACACAAGTTGCTAAAAAACTTCTTGATAAATCGGGTTATAACGATTTTGAAATCGGAGCAAAGGATAATTACTTTGTTGAAATTCCTGAGGCTGTAAGACTTGACCAGCTTGAAGTTTCAATCGAGCAGAAGAGCAATGGTACAGCAGGGACTTTCTGGAAGTGTGAAAACATCAAAATTACTCCTATGCACGCAGGTGTTAAACTTATTGAACCTGTAAGCGTTGGTGGTAACAACCATATGGATTCAGGTAGAAGCTGGCACCTTAACTTCCAAAAAGCATTAAATGCAAGAAATGCGGGAAGTTCTAAAACATTGCCTGTTACTACTTTGAAGGTACAGATAAGAACAGGTAAAGCAGGTTCTACACCCGGCACAAACTCTGATGTTTACTTAGAAGTATTTAATGGCACATCAAATACTGTTTGGGAATCTGTGCTGCTTGACAAGAATAACTATGATGATTTTGAAAGCGGAAATAATGACACATACATTGTTCCCGTTGCAAAATATAACTACTCCACAGGCGAAACCGAAGCTATTACTCTTGACAAGCTTGAATTTGCCATCAGAAACAGCGGTGGCGATGATTGGCTTGTAAGTGATATGTGGGTTACACCTTACAACGGCGAACTTCAGCTTGCAGAAACTGCATTTATTGGCGATGACACAACCTTATCAAATTCAAGTCGCAGACACAATTTGAAATCATTATACAAAGATAGTGACTATAAAAAATTGGAACCAATATCACTTTCCTATACTACTAACCTTGACGCCGGATTGATTGGTTATGTAAGAAGCCTTGATGCAAGTTCGCAATGGATTGCTGCCGGAAATCCGTTATGGGAAGATCAGACAATTCGCGGAAATGTATTCTTCAGACTGTTTAAAGGTTTTGGACCGGAAATAGAATATAGAGGCGACAGAATGTTAGGTACCAGTCAGTCTCTTGATGCAACAATAACATTGAACGGTGTGTGGAATGGTGTTCCGAAGGAACGCAGAGACAAAGTTTCCGGTGCTCACAAGGTTAATATCGTTAACGGTTATGTAAAATTATCCTTTATAAATTCTGCAGGGCAGATTGTTTGCAGTACCGAAAAGATAAATGTTTCTGCTGACAACATAGCAACGGTTAAGGATTTTACAAATGCTAAACTGGTACCGGGTACTTATGATGTAAAGGTTAACTTTATACCTGCTGTTGACAGAGGATCATTACATTCAGTTTCTGAAAAAGTATTCCCGAAATCACTTGTTATAACGGGTGCAAACGGTAATGTTCCCGGAGAAAGTCAAAGTGGCTCAACAAGCGATAACCTTACTGCGATTGATAGAATTCAAATCAACATCAAGTCACCTAAGGCTGGTGAAAAACCGTCGCTTGAAGCAACACCTGCCACATCAGGAATTGAAATTACAAATGTTGAATGGTATTATCCGGCTTCCATTGATACTTTTGAAGCAGGAAACGATTATGGCGTTAAGATCAGCTTTGCTCCAAAAGCAGGATATAAATTAGCCGGCGACTTTGCTACAAATGGAACAATGCTTGTTAATGCACAAAAGGCAGAATTTTCTACAAGGTCTACCAGAACAGGGGTTCAGTATTATACGCTTTATACATTCAAACTTCCAAAAGCAGCAGAGGAAATACAGAGTGAACAACAAACTCAGGTTACTCCACCTGATGGAAAAACGTACTCAATTATCCCTGTAGGCGAAAAAGTTATCACAACAACACAACCTGATGAAAAAATTGAGTTCAAGGCAACAGTTGACTATGTTGGTGAATTGCCGGTTGACTATCAGTGGTACCGTTGCGATAAAGACGGTAAGGAAACAGGAAGTCCTGTTAGTATGACAGATACACTTAAAATTGATGGTATTCCTGAAAG
>JAZQBI010000236.1:0-6391 GCA_045545635.1 Clostridia bacterium
CTTTCAATCAAATTTTGTCATTTTGCCGATAACTTTTTTACAATTCCAATTCGTCATCGTGGCTATGTTTCTTTGGCTTGGGATATGTCTGCTCTTGTTGTTGCTTCCTGTATGCCTTTAATTTGCATATGATTGAAGAACGCTCGGAATATAAGTCCTCGTGTAACTCATTGTCGGTTTTGCTTATGCTTTCCTTAAATGTATATCTTGAAAAGCTGTCCTTATAGGCTGTTCTTAACTCTGTTTCCGCTTCTTGCTCGGCTTGCGGTCTTATCCGTAACCATTCCTCTATAAGCTCCATATTATCCATATCATCAGTTTGCATATAAGTCTTTCGATAACAGATGATAAAACGCCAATCCGTCTCTGCAAGCATTGTACAAAGGCATTTATCCAATCTCGTCCCAATGCCCTCTTTTGCAGTTCAAAGTGCAAAAATCAGTATAATGTGTATAAGAGCAGGGCGAAAGAATGATTTATTTCAAGAAAAGCACGAAGCTATGAAATATTACATAGTTTCGTGCTTTTTTCAAAACATTTTATTTATGATAGGTTTTCTTTAGTCTTATTACATTTCCATATTGCCATCGGATGGTCAGACACATTGTTTAACATATCACCCTCAAAAATAAGCTCCGGCTTATACTCTCCATTACCGAAATTATCGATAAATTCTGTTTCTTGCGGTGTAAGTACAAGAAGCTCTTTCAAATAATCGGTAACTTTTTCACGAGCAGGTTTTAAGTCAAAGTATGCTCCAAAACGAAGAACGGGCAACAAGTCCGTTTTTATTTTGTTCTGCGGCATTTTGCCAAGGCTTTCAAAGGAAAATTCTTTATGTACGGTTTCAGAGCCGATGCAGGAATAAAACACAACACACTTTTTGAGCATATCCTGTTCGCTTTCATCAAATAACCCAAGCTCCAAAAGATTATGTATATCATATAAATCTCTCGGTGCAGTACGGTTTAAGAGTGCGACAATTTTTGAAGCAAATATCTCCATCGGTGCTACACTTAAAACAGATAATTCCTCAGACAGCCACGGAAGATTTACTTTTCTTCTCGTAACAGGCAGGATATGACACCTTATCATATAGTTAATTTCAATTTTTATATTGTCTTTCATTCCTCCGGCGTTTTGATATTCAAAAACAAAGGAATCCAATGCGTGATGCTGTTTTGATTTACCGCTTAATACATAACCGTTTGCATTCATATATTTTGAAATACGCTCGGTAATTAGCGGGCGCTTTTCAAGCATTTCATCACGGCTGATATTTTCTGAAAAGTCAAGGTCAATATCTACCGACAATCTCGGCAAATTGAAAATAGTTAAATTTATTGCAGTACCGCCTTTTAATGCAAGACAGCTTGACAAAATATCGTCATTTTCAAAGAACTTCAAAACATCTGCAAGTCTGCATACCTTTTCAAATGTATCTCTTACAAAGCCAAGTTCTTTTGCTTGTCTGCCTATGGTATTTTTATCAAATTGTATCATAGTCGCTCACTCCTTTATCTATAATACTTTTTATATTTTCGGGAGCAAACAGCTTCCATTTTTTATGTCGTATATAGCCTGTATGGTCTTTTGTCAAATAGCGTTTTGCGTTTGATATATGCTTTTCGCACTCTGCAAAAAAACTATCCGGCAAATGCAGGGAATCATTAAGCCCCTCTAATATATATCCGCATTTTTGATATACAAATCCTTTATCGGTATTTTTTAATGCTTCAAGTAATTTATCTGCATTTAAGGATGGGATAAGAAGTATAGAACGGATTGTTTCTTCAAGTCCACCGATTTTCTCCATATCGCAAATACTGTCAATAACGGTTTGCTCAACAGATGATGCTTTTACACCATTTATATTATTTATATCTGAATTTACTTTAGGTGCGGTACGGTGATATAATATGCCGTTGTAAGCAAAATCCGTGAATCGTGTTTCTGTTGCAACATATACCTCATAAAAAACTTGATTTGCATATCCGTAAACTTCAAATGCACTATGGTGTGATAAATAGGCATCTTCAGCTAACCGACTACCTATTTGATACCTCGATAATACAGGCTGCTTTGTTTCAATGCTGATTGCAACATACAAATCACGGCGTACACGCTCTATATATCCGTTTTTTAAATATTTTTGTATTAAACTTGTGGCTGTTGGTATGCAACAGTTAAGATTTTCGACAAGCTCGCCAAGTGAAAAGCAACCAAGTTCTACAACCTTTTCGTAGTTTTTCATTCATCGCACCTCATTTCTGTTTTAATTTTATCGCAAAACTATTAAAATTGCAATAGTTTCATGTAATTTTTGAAATGAAATTATAAAATTTTAAGCTCTCGCCTATAAAAGCAAGAGTCTTTTGGTTGTTTTTACTATCTTTTTGACTCTAATATCAACTTTCTTGCTATGGTAAATAGGCTATTGTCAACTGACGGTATATCACGATAGCAAGTATCTTTTGCAAATTCTTCATCGGGGTTAAATGCAGGATTGACCGATTGATAGATTTTCACCCTTGCATTAAATTCTGCTTTGGTATAATCAATCTCGCCGTTTGCATACTGTGTGATAACCTCTGCAATTATAGCTCTGACTTTTTCTCCGTTTTCTAAGTAGAAATTAGGTCTTAAATACATATCTCGGTATTGAAATATTGCGTTATTTGAAATAGCGGTCAGTTCTCCGTAGCTGTAACCGCTTGTCTGTCCGTTAAGCCAAGCATTGAAGAATATGCGGTTTGATTTAGCTTTTGCATCGGCAAATCTCATACCATTTTTAACCTCGTCTAAAATTCCGCTGATAAAACTTTCTGCGACTATGATTTGATGTTCCGTTGCATTACAGGGTGCTGATTCTCTCGGAACGGGAGCTGCATTTACTGTATTAGGTGTTATGAGATTCACCCTTTACAGTATAACTCCTATAATACCTTTGCGACACAATTTAATAATACATCTGTTTGACAGTTTGTTTTTTTGTATAGGCAAAAATGCATGCTTTATTTCATACTGTCATTCTGGATGAAAATTGTGTCGCAACAATCAAAGTCATGCGTTTTTCGGTGCATTGGCTTTGGCTGATGCACTTTTTTAATGCATTTCTTTGATTAAAAGTCGCGAAACAAAAAGCAAAGGTCAGCACCTTGAACGTGGTGCTGACCTTTACTTTTTGTTATTTCAAAACATACGCCTTACAAAGGGGCACAAGAGTTGTCCCGCCGGACCAAAGCATAATTTTGTCGCCTGCAGAAAGTCTGAAATCCTTTGTGATTGAGACGGTTCCAACCGTTCCTTTTGTATCCTCTGTAAAGGTTATTGTTGCATATTCTGTATTTATAAGACCTTTTTCACCGTAAGATGCAAAAACAACAGTGTATGTTCCAGCTTTTCCCACAGCAACGGAAACAGTTTTAGTTTCCGAGGAATATCCCATTATCATACCCTTTTCGGGAACGGAGCAATGCACACAGATGCCGTCCTCAAAGCTATGATTTTCACACTTTTTCCACTGCGCAACAAAGCCTTCATTCTGAGTAGCCATGAGTCTGTCACCGGGATTATAAACACTTCCTGATTTGACACTTCTCCATCCGTCAAAGAGGTATCCCATTTTTCCCCCTTGGGGTGCATCGGGAAGTACGATGTATTCACCCTCCAGAACCTCGTAATTCTGATTGCTGTCTGTGTCGTTGTCAGGATCAATGGAAACCTTGTACCTCCACTTGTAATTAATGGTAAATGTCATATCGCCCTCTGCCGTTACTGTTTCGTGAATCTGATACTGTTTTCCGTTTTCGTCTTCCCACCAGTAAGGTTCAAGCTCATCGTAAAAGCTTTCCGCAAATACCTCTGTGGGATGCTTGATGGTATAGGGCTGCCCATCCTTTGCTGTTTCTTCACAAGTTTTTGTGTAGGGTTCCGTAATCGGACGGACAACAAAGATATATTTAACCGTATGCAGGTCTCCCCATAAAGCAAGGATAGTTGTCTCGCCATTTACAGTAATTTCTTCATCGGGCATATGCTCTCTGCCGTTTACCTCCCAGCATCTGAAGTATTTGCCGGTGGGAGCTGTATAAAAGTTTTTGGGGAGAACAATGGTGGTTTCCCCCGAATATTCTTCTGTTCTGGTGGTGCCCTTTCCTCCGTTTGCCTTATATACTACATTAAAGCCGTCCCTCCACAATGCCAGTATTTCCGTTTCAGTTTCAACGGAAATTGTATTTCCGGGATTAAACTCTATACCGTTAACCTGCCACTTTCTGAAGGTTTTGCCCTCGGGTGCGGTAAATATGTCCTTTGGGAGAATGATTTTTCCGCCGCTCTCCACAAAGGTAACTACATCGTCACCTATGCCGCCGTTGGCTCTATAGGTCACGCGGACACCGTCTTTCCAGAGGGCAATTACCTCTGTATCTTCCGTAAGAACAACCATTTCGGTTTTGTTGTATTCTTCTCCGTTTACCTGCCATTTGTCAAAAACCTTACCCTCAGGAGGGGAAAATTCGCAATGGGGCAATGCAAAGGGTGACCCTGCAGTGAATTCCATTGTACTCATACTTCCCGTTCCGCCGTTGGCACTGAAAGAGACGGAAATGATGGTTCCCTCTGCCCACTCAGGAGAAAAAGTCATATCCTTTGTGGGAGTAATCGGCATCCCGACATGATATATTTCCCCTGTCTCTGAGTCTTTCCATCCCGCAAGCTCCAAACCCAGAGGATAGCTTTCACTGTACTGAGGCATATTATAGGAATTACCTTTTTTTACAGTTACCGTCGGATGTCCCTCGGTAAAATAAAGATACAGATTGACATTAATATAGTAAACCCTGTCCGGATAAAGGACACCGCTGCTGCCACCGTCCGGTGAATCAGAAGCTATAAGCCTGCCTGCTGCGGCTATTGTATTGAGCGGAATGGGGTTCTGCACATTATATATAGCAAGAGTTGTGTTATCATTTGTATCGATGTTGTTAATCGTTATATTCCTGTTATATGCAGCATTTCTGTACGAAATATGTGCATCGGAGCACACACCATGAAAGCCTCCGCCGTCAACGGTGAGATTTCCCTCATGTATAGTGATTACCGAAGTCCTTCCTGCAAACAGATCTCCGCCATTTATTATGGTGTGAGATGCGGTTCCTGTCTGAATAATTATTCCATTGCTTGCAGTTTCGTATTTACCGCCCTGTATGATAAGGGTTGTGTTTTGAACCTCAAACATATAGCAGTCCGATGTGCTGCGAGCAAAAATTCTTCCTCCGGCTTCCGTATCTCTGAATCTTATTGTTGTATTCTCGAAAAAGAACGGACGCTCTGCATCGGTTTCTATTGTATAGCCTGCAAGATCCACAAAGAAGTCGCCGCCGGATGTCTCTATTGTCTCCGTAAGCTCAACGGACTTAATCAGAGTGATGTAAACGGTAGAAGCCTGCGCTCGGCTGAGTGCATCGGCAAGACTTCCGCTTTGGGTGGGCACATCGGGATTGGTGCCCCACACTGCCTCGTCATCTGAATCCGGAACTACCTGCTCCGGATTATCGGGCGGTGTTTCGATGTCCGAAACCTGTCTGGTTGTCCATCTTCCTGTTGCGCTTGCCGTTGCACCGTCATTAAGAATATAGTAATTCAGTGTTCCCGATGGCTTTGATGCACCTCTGGCAGTGTACAAAAACTCATCAGGTGAGCTTGCATCCGGTCTCAACGCACCAAAAATATAGCTTATTGCTCCGTCAGGGGGCGTAAAGCCATACACATCATTTTCAACCGGAATAAGTTCCTTACTTTCAATTTTTCCACTTATATTAATGCGAACGGCAAAACGACTTGTTTCATTTTTCCATTCCTCGTTTGGAGTAAAATATATCATTGAATTTCCGTCTGTTGTACCGGAACCGTTGTGGTTCATCCATACCGGCTCATCAGGATTGACTTCAAACGAAACACAGTTGCCCTCACCTTCATATATCGCCATTGCATGCCAGATGGGCTCTCCGCCTGTATCCTTAAGCATAAATTCAAAGTGATTGACGGTTTGTGCTATCGCTACCCCATACACTCCGTTTTCAAGCTTTGTCATCCTTTTGGAAATAACCTCTTCTTCGCCGTGAGCTATCACCTCAAAGTAGGAGCCGGATGAGGTATTTGCCATATCAAGGGTGATACTGTTGGGTTTTAAATAAATGCTGTCAATATAACCCACAGCCGACGCGGTTATCCCCGCAAAAGAGAGAAGACCTGCCAACATTGTCACGATAAGCAGAGCGGCAAATATTTTTTTCGTTTTCATAAAGTCACCTTCTTCGGATAATATTTTTATGATAAATATTATATCATATCTGTTTGGTGAAAACGAAAGTGCGTATATTTTGAC
>JAZQBI010000237.1:0-10707 GCA_045545635.1 Clostridia bacterium
GAAATTAAGGCTATACTGGACGAGGTATTTGAGGAATAGCAGATGAAGATAGAAAGAGATTTTTTAGTAAAGACACTAAAAGAAGCAGGAATTCATGGAAAAATACACGAATCCATGAAAAGCCTGAAAAACTGCAATGAGGTTCATGTGGGTGCGGTCTTACGAACAGGTGAGGGTTTCACTCGTTCAGGCTCAAAAAGAAAATTTACAGACCAAGAGGGGCAACGGAAACAGCGAAACAAACTGTTTGTGAGAACCACAAGCCTTCATGTTGTTATAGCTGATACCAGTGAGGAAAAAGTGGAAGAAATTCTTACAAAGTTCCTGAAGCGTATTGCCAAAGGTCTTGAGGTCGATGGAAACTGGGTTGATATTGAAATTGGTGAGGCGGACTGGGTTGAAGGGGATGATAGCATCCTGAAGAGTAAAATTGCAGTAGAATTTGATGTCACTTTGACTGGTGGCGTTTATACAGATACAGATATTATTGCAACTACTGTTGGCAATATTGGAACAAACGGATTATAGGAGGTAATACGATGGCAAAACAAACCGACTATGTAACCATTGAAGAATTGAAGGTAACGAAGGATACCCCGGATGCGGTGTTTGAAGGTGTAAAGGCTGCAAATGGATGGAGAACCGGGAAGATGGTTACAGAAAAAGCCTATATTGAAGCGGTGAAAGCATTTGAAGCTGCACCGATGGATGGAAGAGAGGTGAAAAAGAATGTACAGTGAAATCAATGTTACAGTTGAAGATGGTAATCTTGGAAGAAACAGTACAACAGCGTCACACGCTCATGTAAAGATTGGTGTATCCAGTGCGGAAAGCAATACACCTATCCTGATTACAAACACAATGAAACCGGATGACATCAAAGCAAAGTTAGGATATACCCCTCTTGCGGACGCTTGTATTGATGCGACAGAGAACGGATTGAAAACAATCTACGCTATCCCGATGGCAGCTGATGTGGAAGGTGAAATTGGAAAGGTGACTCATAGCGGAACTGGTTCAGGCACCTTCGGTGTGGAGGGAAAACCAAATAATGCTTATGACATTGTGGTGCAGATCACCGAAACCGGAGATACAAACGAAGGTGGTTTCAAGTATTCCATTGATGGAGGAAATAACTTCTCAGATGAGTACACAATTCCTCTTGGTGGCAAGTACGAAGTGGAAGGTACTGGACTGATATTGTCGTTTGAAGATGTTACGACAGAAGAAAAGAGCTTTGTAGAGGATGATGCATATTCCTTTAGTACAACAGCTCCAACGATGAATAATGCAAATGTCTTGAAAGCAGTTGAGAAGCTGATTAGTTACAACAAGACAATAGAGGTTTGTCATATTGTAGGCGTATCTACAAAGACATTATGGGCTGCGTTGCAGATTGAGGCATCTGAGTTCCTGACAACATATAAAAAGCCTTTGATTTTCCTTTGTGAAGGTAGAGCTTGTGCAGAGGATGAATCACTGGATGAGTATATGACTGCAATGGAAGCAGAGCGAAAAGGAATTAACAGCTACTTTATTTGTGTATCTCTTTCTTATGCTACATATCAAAGAAAAGACCTTCGTACACAGAATATCAACATGGCAGGAGTTATTTCCGGATTGCTTGGTCAGGCAAAGGAAAGCCTTTCTATTGGATGTGTGGAAGAATTCCCTATCAGTTCTGCAAAGTTGCTTAAATTGCTTCCTGAAGGCATTGAGGAATACAGTAAGGAATTGGATGAGATGGGATATACCGTATTCCGACAGTATAACGGAAAGGAAGATTTCTATGTTTCCAATGCAAAGGTCATGGCTCCTGAAGGCAGCGATTATAAATACGTTGAAAACGTCAGAGTATTAAATCGCATTGTAAGAGAAGTAAGCCTGAAGGCAACGGATAAAGTGCAGTGTGAAATTGATCCAAACGATGTGGAAGGCAGCGTTAAGACTATAGAGGCATATTTGAACATCGCAATGGAAGATTGCGAAAAGGATAAAATTATCAGTTCCGGAGAGGTAACGATTGACACTGAGGACTTAGATATTCTTGCTGATGAGACTTTGAACGTGGAAGCAACATGGACTCCAATGGGAACAGCAAGAAAGTTCAATATCAAGTTTGCAGTAAGCAACCCGGCATCATCCGGAAACGGAGAGTAGGAGGGATAAGGCATGAAACAGCTGATTAACGGAAAATGTTATGACTGGTCAAGCGTGACAATCAATGTATCCGGTATGGACAGCATAGAGCTTCAGGAAATCTCTTATGATGACGAGCAGGAGTTAGAACCTATTTATGGCAAGGGTGGAAAGATTAGAGGATATGGAACTGGAAATCAGAAGAATTCCGTTAAACTTTCCATGAGTCGAGAGGATTTTAACGAGATGATCCGAGTAATCAAGAGTAAAGGTTATACAAGTTTTTACAAGTATATGATTCCTAAGATTACTGTTAGTTATGCGGATGAAGGTGCAGCTACAACAACCGATGTACTGACCAATGTTAAATTCTCTAAGCGTTCTTTGAAGGCAGCTCAGGGAGATAAATCAATGAAGGTTGACCTTGACGGTATTGCAATCGGTGGTATCAAGTTGAACGGACTTGGTGCATAATTATCATTATTTTTGACAAATTAGGAGGATTAAATCATGGATGCAGAAAAGACATTAAACACACAAAAAGCAGAAACTACAGCAGTTGTAGGCAAGAAGGATGAGATGGAACAGCTCCGCACAAAGTATAAGGAGATGGATGGTAAGATTTATGAAATCGTAACATCCATTCAGGAAGATGATGAAAACGAGAAGGAGTTTGACTTCATCTTCAGAAAGCCGGGAACACCATCTTATGACAGATACGTTAAGACATCCGGTACATCCGGTACAAGAGCCTTAAAGACCTTTGTACTTGATAATATCTGTGAAGAACAGCATAAGGAATTAAAGGATCTTTTAGAGGAATATCCGGCTATGGCAATCGGACTTGGTGAGAAGCTCTTGAATATGCTTGGATTGTCTAAGGATACGACAGTAAAAAAGTTATAGAGGATCATGCCCAGTCTGTAAAAGATAATATTGTGGACTATGGAAGGATTCTGATTTATCAGTACCTTCCAAAGGAACTAATTCCCGATAATTTTGAGAGCGTGGACTTTGATGAGTTCTTCCGGCTTATGGCAATGGCACAAGTTGCTAGGGAGCTACGGATAGAAGATATTGAGGTTGGCGTGAATAAAGGATATGTGGAGGCTCATCCAGATACAGAATAGAAAGCCATGCGTCCATGAATGGCGTGTGGCTTTTGCCATAATAGAGGAGGTGGAGGCTTATGGGTATGGAATCCGTTTTCCGGCTTTCGGTAGTTATGGGAATGACGGACAACCTGACAGCTCCACTCTCAAGCGTTACTGATAGCGTCACCAATTCTACAAAGAGACTGGATGATGCATTCGGAACTGTACAGAAAGCAGGAGCTGCACTTGCAGGAGTTGGAACTGGTATCACAACAGCTTGCATGGCAACTGTTACTTCGACTTTTGCCACGCAGGATGCACTTGGAGAGTTATCATCTCTTGGTGTAACCGACTTGAAAGCGGTTGAAGATGCAGCGAAGAGTTTTTCGGATACATGGGCAGGAACAACAAAAAGTGATTTTATAACAGCAGCCTACGATATTAAATCAGGTATTGCTTCCCTGACGGATGAGGGCGTGGCACAGTTTACAGAACTGGCAGCACTCACCGGAAAAGCGACAAAATCAACTACTGAAGAGATGGGTTCTTTATTTGCAACCGGATATGGTATTTATAAAGGTGCTTATGAAGATATGTCGGATTTGGAGTTTGGTGAGATGTTCTCCGCAGGAATTTCAACAGCTGTTAAAAATTATAAAACAGCCGGTTCAGAGATGGCGAGTGCAATTTCCGCATTAGGAGCAACAGCAACAAATAACAATATTTCGCTTGAAGAACAGCTTGCAATTTTAGGACAGTTGCAGACAACTATGAGTGGATCAGAAGCAGCAACCAAGTATAGGGCATTCTTAAATGCGGCTGCTTCAGCAGGAGAAAAACTAGGTTTGTCTTTCGTGGATGCAAATAACCAGTTATTAACAACTCCGGAGATATTAACGAAGTTACAAAGCAAATATGGAGATACCATTGATGCAGTAGAAAAGCAACAAATCAAGGAAGCCTTTGGTACAGATGAGGCGGTAGCAATGATTGATTTGCTATATCAGGATATAGATGGTCTGTCCGGTGGAATTACTTCGATGGCAGAAAGTATGAAGCAGGGAACAGCAGTCACCAACGAGATGGCAGAGGCAATCAATAATACCCCGGCACAAAAATTCAAAGTATTAAAGCAACAAATTCATAACAATGTGGAAGAGCTTGGAAACGGATTACTTCCGGTTGTCAATGAAACGATGGACAAGGTTAGTGGCTTGATCCAAAAAGGCTCAGACTGGATTAGCAACAATCAGCAGACAGTACAGACCATTATGAATATAGCATTGAAACTTGGTGTTGTATTGATGGTGTTAGGAAGCGTTATAGGCGTTGTCGGTACAGTTGGAAAGGCAGTGTTAGCAGCCAAGAATGCAATTACAGCGGTAAGGACTGCATGGACTGTATTAAGTGGAGCATTCGCAGCTTCGCCCATTGGGTGGGTTGTGATAGCAATAGTGGCTCTGGTCGCAGCGTTTGTGGTGCTGTGGAATAAATCGGAAGCCTTCAGAAACTTTTGGATTGGATTATTTGAGAAAGTGAAAGGTGCGGTACAGACTGCATGGGGTACATTGCAACCGGCACTTCAAAACTTAGGACAGAAGTTGTTAGGACTGTATGAGGCAGCCAAGCCAATACTGAAGATTATCGGTACAATAGCCGGAGTAATTGGAACATATTTTGTTGGTGTTTTTGTAGGAGCAATACAAGGTGTGCTTGCAGCGTTGACACCATTGACAAATGCTCTTTCCAGTCTGGTATCGTTTGTAACAAATGTAGTAAATGCCATTGTAGCCTTATTTAAAGGTGATTTTAGTGGAGCTTGTGATTTCTTATCCGCAGCGGTTGATGACGTAAAAGATTTCTTTATCAATGGATTTGAAGCAATTCTTTCCTTTGCATCCGGTTTTGTGGATGGTTTCTTGAATGTTGTGGGTGGAGCGTTGAGTGCGGTTGGCATAGATGCAGATTCCGCAATAGCAAATGTAAAAAGCACAGTGTCCAATGGACTGGAAGCAGTAAGAGGCTTCTTTGGAAATATCATGGGAGCAGCTGCTGATACAGCGAAGGAAAAACTGAACAATATCAAGAGTGCCTATGAAGCTAATGGCGGAGGCATAAAGGGTGTTGTTGCTGTAGCACAAGAAGGAATAAAAGGATACTTTACTTCAGGTCTGACTTTCATAGACAATCTGACTGGTGGAAAGCTCACCGCAATAAAGAATAAGTTTACGGACGGACTAAATAGTGCAAAGAATACAGTTACCGGAGTTTTGGATAATATTAAGTCCGGTTTCCAAAGTAAGTTGGATGCAGCACATTCGATTGTGACTGGAGTGGTAGACAAAATCAAAGGAGCATTCAATTTCAGTTGGAAACTTCCTGATCTGAAATTGCCACATATCAGTGTGAGTGGTGGTGAGGCTCCGTTTGGAATCGGAGGAAAAGGTTCATTACCAAAGTTTGATATCCAGTGGTATGCAAATGGCGGTATTATGACCGCACCGACCATCTTCGGAGCAGCCGGAGGAAAGCTGTTAGGTGGCGGAGAAGCAGGAGATGAAGCAATTCTTCCTTTGTCAGTCTTATGGGAAAAACTGAAGTTGTTTATCAACGATGAGCTGAATCAGGATGATGACACGAAACGTAATAACGCAAGTGCTGTTATTTCGGCATTGACGAAGAAAGAAACAAGAACGCTTGAGAGCAAAGAGACAAAGATTTCTGAAAGTGAAATCAAAGAATTAAAATCCGGTAGTGGAAAAGGAAATACAATCATTCAGAAGCTGGAAATCAAGGTTGATGTAAGCAAGATGAAAGACCTTCCGTTATTGTACAAACTGATTGATGAAATCAAGGATGCACAAAACTCCACAGACGAACCGGTGACAGCATAAGAAAGGAGAAAAGCCAATGCTTTTAGTACAAGATAATCTGATAAAACTTGGTGGCGTTAAGTTGTCCGGGCAAATGAAAAGTATTGATATTAGCGAGACTGCTACGATTGAGAATATCGAAGATGACAAAGGAAAGACCAAAGCAAATCAGCCGACTGGTTATGAAGCTGCAAAGGTATCCATTGAATTCATTTTGGAGGATTCCGAGACAAAGACACAGGCAGAACAGATTGAGGATATGCAGAGGCTTTTCAAACCTTACGGACAGAAAAAGGCAAAGCTCCTGAAGATAGTAAATGAAGATTGTGCTTCAAGAGGAATCTCAAAAGTATATTTTCAGAAGCTTGGAACAAAAAATGTCGTAGATGAAAGTAAGAGGACTGCTACGTTGGAGCTACTTGCTCCAACGATAGCAGGAATCAAAACGAAGAAGAAAAGCAATTCAAAGAAAAGTAAGTCATCTAAAAAAACAAAGAATTCAAAGAGCAAGAAAAGTAAAAGCAAGAGTCCATCTAAGAAAGGCAAATCAACAAGTGGTGCTAAAAATAAAGCAAAAGGACTTGTGAAATAGGAGGCTTGAAGATGGGATATAAGAAGTTGATTAGTCCGGAGTTTCGGATTGGTACAGAAAAATATGAAATAACAAGCGGTATGGAAGTGGAGTGTTTTAGCAGTAAGGAAGCCCGGTCGGACTGGTGCAAAGTGGAACTAACCACACAATTACAAGACATCATAACCTATGAAGATATGGAAAAAGCTACAGTGGAGCTTGGATATGATGAGGATTACGATATGCTTCTTTCAGGATATTGCCGGAGAACTACTGGTGACTATTGGAAAGAAATTATGATCCGAGATGCCATGATAAAGTTGGAACGAAGCAATATCAAAGGAACTTTTGTTGATTGTACACCGCAAGATGTTATTCGGTACGTACTAGCTCAAGCAGGGATTACGAATTACCAGTTGAGTGATAGTGAGTACGGAAAAAAAGATACCTTTATTGTAAATAAGCAGGATGGAATTAAGACAATAGCACAGGTCAACAGTACGTGGGGGATTGACAATAATTTCTTCTTTCAGGATGAAGTCTTTTATTGGGGATGCAAACCAAAGCAGGAAGATGTTTATATTTTGGAAGAAAGTGAAAATATCTTATCCCTTAAAAAGTATGGAGAACTGTATGAGATAGAAACACTTGGAGTTCCTTGGATACATCATAGTCAAGAGATAGAGGTATCACATTCTAAGTATTCAGGAATTGTCGAGGTTGAAAAAACAATTGTAAAGAGTGATTCAAGCGGATATACACGAATGTATATTTATTTTAAAGGAGAGTGATAGGATGTCAGATATGCTTCAGGCATTTGTAAAGAAGGAAATGGAAAAGCAGATCCGGGAGAAATATCCTCACATGAAGCAGGCTTCAGGAATGTATGCGAGAGTTGCCCATGTAAAAGAAAATGATGGAAAATATGTATGTACTCTCAAAATTCTTGACAAAGCAATGAACATTGACAATGACTTTCCTGAAATACCGAATGTGAAAACGGACGTTGAACTAAAGCAAAATGATGTAGCGGTTATTTTGCTGTTATATGGTGGTAGCAGCGTTTATGTATTAGGGAGGTATGAACCATGACGATAGTGGGTGAAGATAACACTGATATTAAACTGGATGCCAATGGTCAGCCAATTCCCGATAAGAATGGAGATTTTAGTGTTGTATCGGGTGATGAGTGTTGGGAACAGGATTTGAGATTGGAAGCAGCCACAGAAGAGGGGGAGCTGTTTTATGAAGATGAAGATGGGGATGAATCATATGGTTTTGGAATGCTTGATTTTATTCATGCCGAGAATGATGAGTTCACTTCAACGGAAATAAGACAGCGTGTGCGAGGTAAGATTGCAAAAAGAACATATCTTGATTTGGCAAAGACAACGCAGGAGATAACCTTTCGTGATGGCGTGTTTTATAACAATGTATCAGTTTCAAAAAATGATGCTTCCGATGAATACAATCTTGAATTATCAACAAAGGAAGTGGAGGTTGAGAGCGAATGATAAGTGAAGAAATACTCGATAAGGTTTGTCCAGTTCCTGACGAAGAGGAGGAAATGGACAAAATCAAGCAGGAATTAGAGGATGAAGGTTTTATAATCAATAACTTCAATAAGGGCGGTATCTTATATTTGATTATCAGAATATGTGTCACAATCTACATAGAACTGAAAACGCTTGCCCGGACGATTATTAACAATCTGTTTGTAAAACACGCAGATGAAGATTGGCTTGAGATTAAGGCTCCTGACTTCGGTAAGAAGAGAAAAGAGGCAACGAAAGCACAAGGTTATGTGACAATATATCGTAGTGAATATATGAATGCCTTACAAATCACGAAAGGTCATATGTTCAAAACGCTTCCGGATGTAAACGGAAAAGAGTTGAAGTTTTATGTATTAGAAACCACTGTAATCGGTGCAGGAGAAGCAAATGGTAAAGTATTAGTGGAAGCAGAGGAAAGCGGTACTGGTTACAATATTGCACCGGGCAAAATAACAGTATCCATGATACATCTTGATGGCGTGGAAACAGTGACAAATGAAGATGGATGGTTACACCTTGAGGGTTCAGACATCGAGGAACTAGAGGCTTTCAGAGAGCGAATCAGTGAGTCGTGGTCAGAATTAGCGGAACTGACTACAGAAGATAAGCTGAAGAATGCTGCAAGAAAAGTCAATGGTGTGCTTGATGTAAAGGTGGATGCACAGCATCCAAGAGGACAAGGAACAACGGATATTATAATCACCGGCACTGGTGGAGAAGCAACGGAGGAACTGTTAAAGAGGGTAGAAGATGCAACGAGTTATCTGAAAGGAAATTATGATGATTTCCTTTATAAATCTTCAACTGTTATTAAGCAGGATGTGAGCCTTGTCTTGTACATAGCAAGAGAGGCAGCAATAGAAGGTGTAAAGGAATCCGCAGAATACATTATTGAGGATATGATGCAGTTAAGCAAACGAGAGGAACTCAACTGTTTGTATATGGATGATATCCGGTATGCCTTGAAAAACGGTATTGCAAATTATAAGAGAGTAGAGTTTGCAGAACCAGTTGCTGACATCGAACTGGAGAATGACAAGGTTGTAATGCTTGACAATCTGGAGGTAACTGTTCTGAATGTAGGGGGTGCATAAAGTTGTTTGATAAGTTTTGTGACTATATGTATTATCTCCTCACATCACCATTTAAGCGTGTTAAAAAGAAAATGAATCAATGGTACATTTTGTTTAAGGTATTAGGCAGACGCTTTGATGATGGGATGGAAAGCCTTTACAATGCAAGGGAGCAGACAATGCTTGCAACGTGTGATCCGGTAATGCTTCCAGTTCACGCAGATGACAGAAAGATATCACAGTATCCCGGAGAAGATAGTGAGAATTTTCGTGCGAGAATAGCAAATTATCCTGAAGTGTTAAGGCTTGGTGGTTCTGATCCGGGAGTGCTGCTTGCAGTAAGAACACTTGGATATGAAACCCCGGTATTTGTAAAAGCAAATGAATTTAAAGGGCGAGTGTACTATCAGACAGATGGAAGTTGGAATTTGGATGGTAGCCGGTTACTGGAGGCAGGGGAACTGCCGGACAGATGGGCAGAGTTTTATATTGTAATCAAAATGAGTGTGGATGATTTGCACCCTATCTCGACTGCAATATTAAAAAAAGAGGTACGAAAAACAAAGCAAGTTGGAGCAAAGGATAATTACAGTTTTCAATACCATTTATCAATTCAGGAACCTCATTCGACTGGAAGCCGGGCAGATTTCAAATGGAAGTTGTTTTATTGGAATTATCGTATGTTAGATGGTTCATGGCTGCTAGATGGAAGCTGCACCTTAGATTCTGACAGAAGCACTTATCCAGTAAGTATTGGTTTCAGATATAAAGGCTTTGAGGTATTTCCTCATGAAGTATCAAAGCTCAATGAAAGATTTGAAATACATATACGAGAGCCGGATGAGTATATACACAACAAAGCCACTTACAAGATACCGATATTCTTCTTTAAGTATCGAAAAACAGATGGTTCATGGGAAACAGATGGAAGTATTCTCATAAATTCTGACAGAACAAATTACAAAATAAAGGATGCTTACAGAGCATCTGTTACCCATAAAGAGGAAATCAGGCAAGCAAGGTGGCACAAGCAACACAATCTATTTTATCTTGATGGCAGTTGGAATTTGGATGGCAGCAAGATATTAGATGCGTGGGAGCAAGAATTTATAATTGGCTATGACCTTCATTATTTGGATGGTTCGTGGCTTCAGGATGGAAGTATCATTCTGGACGGAATAGAAAATCAGGAGGTAATGTAAAATGAAGAGCGTTATTACAGCAATACGAAGAACTAAGATGGCTGAAGCAACCCATACAACTGGCAAGCTAGCAAAAGCGAAGTGGATTGCATTAGGCTCAGGAGGTGTGGATTCAGCAAACAATATCATCACTCCTTTAGCTGAAAATGTACAGCTCAACAACGAAGTGATCCGTAAGGAATATACAAGCTCAACTAAG
>JAZQBI010000238.1:0-17504 GCA_045545635.1 Clostridia bacterium
CGTGCGTATATTTGCACAGATGTGCAAATGAAGCCTAGCAACGGCTTGTTTCGACGATAATCCGCAATGGTCGGTTAAATTTTGAGGTTTTATATTTTTGATTCCCCCGTATTTTTAGCGGAAAGCGGGGGTGTGGGGGTACGCAGTATCCCCACAAGCATTAACTTCACATTCCCAATCTCTTCAGATATTTTCCCGTATAGGACCCCTCACATGCCGCAACCTCTTCCGGCGTTCCGGTACATACGATGGTTCCGCCCTTGTCACCGCCCTCTGGACCTAAGTCTATAATATGGTCGGCAACCTTTATTACATCCAGATTATGCTCTATGACAACCACGGTATTACCACTGTCGGCAAGGATGCTGAGAACATCTATAAGTCTGTGAACATCTGCCGTATGAAGTCCCGTGGTAGGCTCGTCCAGTATATACAGAGTTCTTCCCGTAGATTTTCGGCTAAGCTCTGTTGCAAGCTTTACCCTCTGTGCCTCACCGCCGGAAAGCTGAGTGGAGGGCTGACCTATCTTGATATAGCCAAGTCCCACATCGTAGAGAGTCTGAAGTTTCCTTTTTATCTTTGGAATATTGGAGAAAAATTCCACACCCTCCTCTACTGTCATATCAAGCACTTCGCTTATGTTCTTGCCCTTGAATTTAACTTCAAGGGTTTCTCTGTTATAGCGTTTTCCTTTGCAGACCTCACAGGGAACATACACATCGGAGAGGAAGTGCATCTCTATCTTTATTATTCCGTCACCCTGACAGGCTTCGCATCTGCCTCCTGCAACATTAAAGCTGAATCTTCCCGGCTGATAGCCACGGAGCTTTGCTTCATTGGTGCCGGCAAAGACATTTCGTATATCAGAGAAAACTCCCGTGTATGTGGCAGGATTGGAGCGAGGTGTTCTGCCTATGGGAGACTGGTCAATGCTTATTACCTTGTCAAGATGCTCTATGCCGGAAATGCTCTTGTGCTTTCCTGCCTTTTTCCTTGCACGGTTGAGTTTGGCAGAGAGAGATTTGTTGAGTATTTCGTTTACCAGTGATGATTTGCCCGAACCGGAAACTCCTGTTACACAAATGAATTTTCCCAGAGGGAATTTTACATCTATATTTTTCAGATTATTTTCTGCCGCACCCTTTACTATAAGTGACTTTCCATTACCTTTTCGTCGTTTTTCGGGTACTTCTATTTTCTTTCTTCCACTAAGATAATCTCCTGTTATACTTTCCCTGCAAGCCATTATGTCTTCCACTGTGCCCTGTGCCACCACATAGCCGCCATGTATGCCTGCTCCCGGACCAATATCTACAATATGATCTGCGGCACGCATTGTGTCCTCGTCGTGCTCCACTACTATGAGGGTATTGCCCATATCACGGAGCTTGGTGAGGGTTGCAATAAGCTTGTCGTTATCACGCTGATGAAGTCCGATTGATGGCTCATCCAGTATATAGAGAACTCCCATAAGACTTGAGCCTATCTGAGTTGCAAGTCGTATTCTCTGTGCTTCGCCGCCCGATAAACTTCCTGCACTTCGGGCAAGGGTAAGGTAATCAAGGCCTACATCTATAAGGAACTGTAGTCTTGAATTGATTTCCTTTAATATCTGTCTGGCAATTATCATTTCCGTATCGGTAAACCTGAGAGAATCAAAAAATGCTTTGATATCGCTAATATTCATCTCACAGACTTCTGCAATATTTTTGTCTCCCACGGTAACTGCCAGTATTTCGTCACGAAGTCTTCTGCCCTTGCAGGAGGGACAGGTGTTACTGCTCATAAGTGACTCTATTTCTGCTTTCATAAACGAGGAGAAGGAATCCTTGTAGCGGCGTTTGAGAGTGTTTATTATTCCCTCAAAGGGACGGGTTTTTCTCTGCCCCATATATACTATGGTAAGAGGCTCGTCGCTTCCGTACATTATGAGGTTGTATTCCTCATCTGTAAGCTCAGCTATAGGCTTGTGGGGATTGAAGCCGTGTTTTTGTGCAAGTGCCTCTATCCAGAGTCCCGAATATGAACCATCATCACCTATGTTCTTGAAGCCGCACACATCTATACCGCCGTCAAATACGGATTTGGAGGTGTCGGCAATGACAAGTTCGGGATCTATCTCCATAAGCATACCAAGTCCCAGACACTCCCTGCAGGCACCTATGGGGCTGTTGAATGAAAAGGAACGGGGAGTCATCTCTTCCATACTTATTCCGCAGTCACGGCAGGCAAAATTCTGATTGTACACCTTTTCGTTTCCGTTGGTATCTACTACAACAACTATGCCCGAACCCATATCAAGAGCAGTCTGCACCGAGTCAGTGACACGGGACATTATACCCTCTTTAAGAGCAATTCGGTCTACCACGATTTCTATGGTGTGACGGTTGTTTTTTTCCAGATTGATTTCCTCATAAAGGTCGAGAATCTCTCCGTTTACACGGACTCTGACAAAGCCGTTTTTCTTGGCATTTTCAAAAATTTTCTGATGAGTACCCTTTTTCTCACGGACGATGGGTGCCAATATCTGAAGCTTTGCCCCCTCTCCGAAAGACATAATGGAATCCACAATTTCGTCGATTGTCTGGGACTGTATCACCTTTCCGCATTTGGGACAGTGCATAACCCCCACTCTTGCAAAAAGCAGACGGAAATAGTCATAGATTTCCGTAACTGTTCCCACCGTGGAACGGGGATTGTGGCTGGTGGTCTTCTGATCTATACTGATAGCAGGAGAAAGTCCCTCCACATAGTCGATATCGGGTTTATCCATCTGCCCCAAAAACTGTCTTGCATAGGACGAAAGAGATTCTACATATCTTCTCTGTCCCTCTGCATATATGGTATCAAAGGCAAGGGAGGATTTTCCCGAACCGGAAAGTCCCGTAAAAACTATGAGTTTGTCCCTCGGTATCTCTATGTCAATGTTTTTCAGATTGTGCTCTCTGGCACCTTTTATATATATTGTATCCTTTGGCACTTCATATCACCTCTTTAACCTCTTGATTTCATCACGGTATCTTGCAGCATTTTCAAAGTCAAGCTCCTGTGCAGCCTTCTGCATAAGAAATGTAAGCTCTGCAATCTGCTCTTCCGTTGTTTTTGGTTTTGCATCTGTTTCGAATTCGGAAACATCATCCACCGAGGTTTTTATTATGCTCCTTATATCCTTAAGGATTGTTTTGGGAACTATGCCGTGTTTCTCGTTGTATTCCATCTGCAGCTTACGTCGGCGGTTGGTTTCGTCTATTGCTCTTTTCATAGAGCCTGTAATTGTGTCAGCATACATTATTACTCTGCCCTCGGCATTTCGTGCGGCTCTGCCTATGGTCTGTACAAGAGAGGTCTCGCTCCTTAGGAAGCCCTCCTTGTCCGCATCAAGAATTGCAACCACGCTGACCTCGGGAATATCCAATCCCTCACGGAGAAGATTGATACCCACAAGAACATCAAACACGCCAAGCCGCAAATCTCTTATTATTTCCGTACGCTCTATGGTTTCCACGTCGCTGTGGAGGTACTTGACCTTGATGCCTACATCGTGGAGATAATCGGTAAGAGACTCTGCCATCTTCTTTGTGAGGGTGGTCACAAGTACTCTCTGATTCTTTGGTGTCACTTCGTTTATTACACCGATAAGGTCATCAACCTGACCTTTTACCGGACGAACCAAAACTAACGGATCTACAAGTCCCGTAGGCCTTATTACCTGTTCCACGGTACGCTGTGAATGTTCTTTTTCATAATCTGCAGGGGTTGCACTTACAAATATTACCTGATTGATTTTGCTCTCAAACTCCTCAAAGCAAAGAGGTCTGTTGTCAAATGCAGAGGGAAGACGGAAGCCGTAATCTACCAGAGTAGTCTTTCGGGAGCGGTCTCCTGCATACATTGCTCTTACCTGCGGAATGGTAACGTGGGATTCATCTATTACCAGAAGAAAATCCTCGGGCATATAGTCTATGAGGGTATATGGAGCACTGCCCGGTGCTCTGCCGCTTATGTGACGGGAATAGTTTTCTATACCCTGACAGAAGCCGATTTCCTGCATCATTTCCAGATCGTAATTGGTGCGTTGTTCAAGCCTTTGCATTTCCAGAAGCTTGTTCTGCTCTTTAAGCTCCTGCAGTCTCTCTGTAAGCTCCTCGGAAATTGTACCTATTGCACGCTTCATCTTTTCCGCAGTGGTAGCATAGTGGGAAGCAGGAAAAAGTGCCGTGTATGTCCTCATAGCGGTAACTTCGCCCGTGAGGGTATCCACCTCGCATATTCTGTCAATTTCGTCTCCGAAAAATTCTATTCTTACTGCCTTTTCACCCTGACCGATGGGAAGAATTTCCACCACGTCGCCCCTCACACGGAAGCATCCTCGCTCAAGAACCATATCATTTCGTCTGTACTGCATATCCACAAGCTGTCTGAGCATCCTGTCTCTGTCGTACTCGTTGCCTACACGGAGGCTGAGCATAAGGTTTTTGTAGTCATCAGGATCGCCCAGACCGTATATGCACGATACACTGGCAACGATTATTACATCCCGTCTTTCAAAAAGTGCCGCCGTGGCACTGTGACGGAGACGGTCTATTTCTTCGTTCATAGAGGAGTCTTTTTCTATATAAGTATCTGTACCGGGAATGTATGCCTCAGGCTGATAATAGTCGTAGTAGGACACAAAGTACTCCACAGCATTATTTGGAAAAAATTCCTTGAACTCACTGCATAGCTGTGCCGCCAGCACCTTGTTGTGGGCAAGCACCAGAGTCGGCTTGTTTACCTTTTCTATGGTTTTGGCTATGGTATAGGTTTTTCCCGAGCCGGTAACTCCCAACAGCGTCTGCCCTCTGAGTCCCTCTGTAATGCCGCGTGAAAGCTCTTCGATAGCCTTAATCTGGTCGCCCTTTGGCTCATAGGGAGATACTACCTTGAAATCCTGCATACATTCTCCTCCTTTCCAAAAATCACATCATTTTATTTTACCACTTTTTCAGAAAAATAACAAGCAGGAAAACGGAAAAATATCCTGCTCTTTTATCTATGTATACTTTGAAATAAAAATATTGAATTTTACTATATAATATGTTATACTGTAAGATATTAAAAAAATTACACTTTGAAAGGATGATAAATATGCAGAAAAAAGATATTGATTGGGGCTC
Organism: Clostridia bacterium; assembly: GCA_045545635.1. Taxonomy (GTDB): domain Bacteria; phylum Bacillota; class Clostridia; order UMGS1810; family UMGS1810; genus RGIG8748. The sequence continues at coordinate 5,157 of JAZQBI010000238.1, forward strand.
ACTGGGCTTTGCTTATCAGAAGACCGACTACCGTTTTGTAGCAAACTTCAAAGACGGCAAGTGGGACGATGGCGAGCTTACAACCGACAACAACATCGTATTAAACGAGTGTGCAGGTGTGCTCCAGTATGCACAGACCTGTTTTGAAGGTCTCAAGGCTTACACAACAGAAAAAGGCGAAATCGTTGTATTCCGTCCTGACCTCAACGCACAGAGAATGGCAGACTCCTGCAAGAGAATGGAAATGCCTGTATATCCCGTTGACAAGTTTGTGGAAGCTGTGGAAAAGGTAGTTAAGGCAAATGCAGAGTGGGTACCCCCCTATGGCAGCGGTGCTTCCCTCTATTTAAGACCTTATATGTTCGGCTCCGATGCCGTAATCGGTGTTAAGCCTGCAACAGAATATCAGTTCAGAATTTTGGCTACTCCTGTTGGTCCCTACTTCAAGGGCGGTGTTAAGCCTCTTACACTCCGTGTTTGCGATTTTGACCGTGCAGCTCCCTGCGGTACAGGTCACATAAAGGCAGGTCTCAACTATGCAATGAGCCTCCATGCAATCGTAACAGCTCACGACGAGGGCTATGACGAGAATATGTATCTCGATGCAAAAACCCGCACCTATGTGGAAGAAACAGGCGGTGCAAACTTCCTCTTTGTTACAAAGGACGGCAAGGTTATCACTCCCAAATCCTCCACAATTCTCCCCTCCATCACAAGACGCTCCCTCATTCAGGTAGCAAGCGAATATCTCGGTCTTGAAACAGAGGAGAGACCTATCGCTCTTACAGAGCTTGGTGATATGGCAGAATGCGGTCTTTGCGGTACTGCGGCTGTTATCTCCCCCGTTGGAAAGATTGTTGACCACGGCAAGGAAATCTGCCTGCCCAGCGGTATGACAGAAATGGGCCCCATAACCAAAAAGCTCTATGATACCCTTACAGGTATTCAGATGGGAAGAATAGAAGCTCCCAAGGGTTGGATAAAGGTTATTGAATAATAATTAGAGGGTGAATCACATATGCCCCAGAAGCGTCTGGTAACAATTCAAGATATATCCTGCATCGGCAAATGCTCTCTCACTGCGGTAATACCGATAATATCCGCATTTGGTATAGAGGCTGTGCCACTGCCTACGGCGGTTCTGTCTACTCATACAGGTGCCGGCTTCAAGGACTTTACTTTCCGTGACCTTACGGGAGATATGCCCGGAATAATAAATCACTGGAAGAGTATGAATATTGAATTCGATGCTATGTATTCGGGGTATCTGGGAAGCATAGATCAGCTTGAAATTGTGGATAAATTCTTCCGTGAATTCAAGAATGATTCCAACATTATCTTTGTAGATCCCGTAATGGGCGATGAGGGTACACTCTACACCGGATTTGACAAAGAATTTGCAAATAAAATGCGTTGTCTCTGCTCCCATGCCGATGTCATATGCCCCAACATAACTGAGGCGGCATATCTTACTGGTATGGATTACAGCCCCCGCCACGACACGGAATATGTGCAGAAGCTTGCCAATGCTCTAAAATCCACCGGTGCAAAAAACATCATAATAACCGGACTTTCCGAGGGTAACAAGGTAGGCTCTATGTGTGTCAATGCCGAAACGGGCGAGGAACACATCTATCTGCACAAAAAAGTTCCCGGTACATACTACGGAACGGGAGATATATTTGCAGGAGTTATATGCTCTGCCCTCACCTGCGGTTTTACTCTGTATGATGCACTTAAGCTGGCATCGGATTTTGTGTACGAGAGCATAGTTAACACTCAGGATGAAATATGCAAGTATTACTACGGTGTTAAGTTTGAGCAAAAACTGCATCTTATTACCGATCTTATGAAAAATATATAAAATAGCTTTTAAAAAAGGGAAACTGCCTCCAATTGAGACAGTTTCCCTTTTTTTACTTATGAGGAATAGGTACTTCCAGTAGTATTCTTAGTGTTTTGGTATTTCCGTTTTTACCATCGGCTATTTCGTATTCAACGTTTTTCCCAAAAGATTTCTGAAGCATAAAGGGAATGTCAAGGCTATTGCAAACCATTTCCATTATGTCTCCCCTTATTGCCTTTCCCTTAGCTTCCACATCAAGGTCTTCCATCATACCAAGCTCCTTGGCAACCTCTGTGTATCCGTAAGGAAAACCTCCTTTTTGTTCTGCCTTTGGCGTATATCCGATTGCAGCAACTATCATCTTCATAGCTTCCTCGTAGGAAACAACAGCATCCGGATCAAATTTGTTACCGCCTCTGCCGGATATGAAACCGGCTTTTCTGGCTGCTTTTATGTACTCTTTTGCCCAGTGCTTGTCAGGAACATCATCAAAATCCATTTCATCCGGAAGCTCTTTTTTGCCTGCATCTATACCAAGCATATTGCATATTACAACTGCAAACTCCGCTCTTGTTATGTATTTATCTTCGTTGAGATTGCCGTTTTCGTCACCTTTGAAAACACCGTAGTCTTTAACTTCCTTTATTTTTCTTTTCCTTTTATCCTCAGGATTTTTGGAGTCTTTTTTATCTTCTTCTATCTCCTCTTCCCTCGCATCTTCTCTGCAATCTTCATTTTCGCAATCCGGCTTGTCGCAATCACAGTCATCCTCACGGGCATCTTCCCGGCAATCCTCGTTTTCACAATCCGGCTTATCACAGTCGCAGTCGTCATCCTCTTTTTTCTGTTCTTTTTTACTTACTTTATCCTTAGAGGAAGTCTGTACATCTCCATTTTCATCACGGTATGTAACTTCCTTTTTATCTTCTCTTTGCTCTTTGAGGTAGTCGGCATAAGCCTCTGCCTCTTTTTTGATTAACTCTGCAAAGTCTTTTTCTGCATAAGCTTTGCCAAATTCTATCTCCAGCTCCTGTACATTGGTTACATTGTATTTGCTGTCATCAAACTTGTCATACACAATAATGTAGTTATCCTTATCGGTGCCTACATAGTATGCTAAAAATGCTAACCTTCCGCCAAAGCACATATTTACAACGGTTTCGGCATTCTCAGGTATATCCTCCAAGGCATTGTCTGTATATAACAAATTGAGCTTGCCATTAAAGGTGAAATTTTTTCCCAGAGCATTTAACCCTTTATGGTTAAAATCAGCTGCATAAATATCCTCGGTTTCTGCATCGGGAATATATACAAACATATAGCTTATGCTGTCCTTAAATGAATTGTTTTTTATGTAAGTCGGGTCAATCCAGTACAAAAATTCCGCTTTTGATGTATCCGGATTTCCGCCATCCTCCAGAATAGCTTCGGCAGTGGCAGCCACTTCCTTTTCATATAGCTTGGATGTGTTTTGCAAAATGTCATTGCCGTCATTTGCAAAGGCAACCATGGAAATCAGCATAGTAAGTGCCAAAAACAGTGAAATGATTTTCTTCATAGGTTTTCCCCCTTCAAATTTAGTTGTTTTTGATAGGTTTATTGTAAATCAAACGGAGGCTTTTGGTCAATCTGTTGTAATCATTTGTAAGTGTTATGTATTGGTTTTGCAAAAAATGAAACATTTTTGTAACATTTAACATTCAATATATTTTAATAAGTCGATTGTAAAATTTCTCGTTTAAAAGCCATTTGGAGACGGCATCTGCCGTCCCCAAATGGCTTTTAAACATTTATTTTTAAATTTTAAGAAGATTATTTAAGCTCCACTACCGTCACTCCTGCATCACCCTCGCCGAACACGCCCAGACGGAAGCTCTTGACATAGGGTCTGCTTCTTAAAAAGGTGTGTATTCCCTTGCGAAGAAGACCTGTTCCTTTTCCGTGAATGATTCGTACCACACCCACAGAGGACAGAACTGCATCGTCGAGAAATTTATCTATGAGAATCTCTGCAGAATCCACGGTCTCTCCTCTAACATCAATCTCAGGAGAAAGGCTCATAGTCTTGGACGGAGTATGACCGCCAAAGGGTTTCTTGACACTTTCCTTTGGCTTTATTGCAAGGCGGATATCATTTAAGTTAGTCTTAATCTTCATTATACCAACTTTGACAAAAAGATTTCCGCTGCCGTCGGGAAGCGAACAAACCGTGCCGGTCTGTTTCATGGAGATTATCTCCACATCGTCACCCATACGGACATTTTTTGGTGCTTTTGTATTTTCCTTGGGTTTGTTTTTAATCTTCTTGTGCTTTGCCGCCTCGGTCTCCGAAGATTCGGCAAGGCTCTTTTTGAGTTTTGCGATTTCCGCCTGAGCCTTCTTTGTATCGCCCATTTGCCTCAGCTTGTTTATTTCGGAATTTGTATCGTCAAGAGCACGCTGAGCACTTTCGATAATTTCGTTTGCCTGAGACAGTGCCCTCTCTATGATACGTTCTGCCTTATCGTCAACACTCTTTTTCTTGCTTTCTGTATCTTCACGAAGCTTTCGGGCTTCTTCCTCGTAGCGTTTTGCCCTTTCCTTATCCTCGATGGCTTCCCTCTTTGTCCTTTCAAGCTCCGAGAGAACATCCTCAAACTTGAGCTGTTCCCCTGCAATAAAGGTCTTTGCCCTGTCTATTATATCCTCTGTAAGTCCAAGCCTTTTGGAAATGGCAAAGGCATTACTCTTTCCCGGAACTCCAATAAGTAGCTTATATGTGGGTGCCAGAGTATCCACATCAAATTCGCAGGAGCCGTTTTCCACTCTATCCGTAGACAGTGCATAGGATTTAAGCTCGCTGTAGTGAGTGGTTGCCGCTGTTTTTGCACCACGGTGGCGTACCTCCTCCAGTATGCTCATGGCAAGAGATGCACCCTCAACGGGATCTGTACCTGCACCAAGCTCATCAAAAAGGCACAGGGAGCTATCGTCTGCGTGCTTTAGTATTTCAACTATATTTACCATATGGGAAGAAAAGGTACTAAGGGACTGCTCAATACTCTGCTCGTCACCGATATCTGCAAAAATATTTCTGAACACCGCAACCACAGAACCCTCTCTGGCAGGAATATGGAATCCCGTCTGTGCCATAAGGGTAATGGTTCCCAGTGTTTTCAGAACTGCCGTCTTACCGCCTGTATTGGGACCTGTAACAACAAGTGTATCAAACTTTGTACCAAGCTCAACATCTACGGGAACAACCTTTTTTGCATCTATAAGAAGATGTCTTGCTTTTATCAGACGGATTTCCCCTTTGTCGCTAAGTATGGGACGGTAGCAGTCATATCGAAGAGAAAAATGTGCTCTTGCAAATATGAAATCCAGCTCTGCAGCCACGTCAAAGCACATATCAATAACGGGAGCATCCTCTGCAATATCATTGGAAAGCTCAGTTAGTATGCGAACGATTTCGTCTCTTTCCGCATCTGTGAGGGTTCGGATTTCGTTGTTTGCCTCCACCACACTCATAGGTTCAATAAATAAAGTTGCTCCTGTTGCGGACGTATCGTGCACAATACCTTTTATATCCCCCTTGTGCTCAGCCTTTACGGGAACAACATATCGGTTGTCTCTCATGGTTATTATCTGCTCCTGGAGGCATCTTGCATATGCGGGAGAAGATATGATGCTTCTTAGTGTGTCACGGATTTTGTCATTGGCTATGCGGATTTTCCGCCTTATGTCCGCAAGAAGCGGAGAGGCGTTATCAAAAAGATTATCCTTGTCGGCAATTGAGGCAAAAATCTTCTTTTCCAGCTCACGGTTGGATGTGAGTGCCTCAAAATGCTCCGCCAGTGACGGACAGGGAGAATCCTCCGGGTAGTCCTTTAGTCTGCGGTAGGTTTCCAGCGCTTTTCCCACAGAGAGGATTTCCTCCATAGAAAGCACACCGCCCCTTACTGCCCTTTTTGTGTGAGGGCGGATATCCTGTGATACCATAAAGGGTGGTGTCCCTTTTTTTGTAATGAGGTTTATGGCATCTGCCGTCTCCTCCTGAAGTCGGTTGACTTTCTTTATGTTATCGCACACGGGACCTTTCAGAATTTTTTCTCTGGTGATATCCGTTACCGCATGCTTTGATGCCATTTCCAATATTTTATAATAGTCAAGAGTCTTAAATACCCGTTTGTTCATAGTTACTGTTCCTTGTCATTATTTGAGAAGTCCGGAGGCAATCACAGCATTCTGCTTGGATTTTTCTTTTCTTTCTTCTGCCTTTTCGCTTATCAGCTTGCGAAGTTTGTCTCCGTCTTGCAGGAATTCATCCACTTTTTTGTGGAATTTCATATTACATACATCCTCTGTTTCCATAAAGCTTCCAAGATTCATATCTGAAATATTGTTCTTTACCTTGGGATCGTAGCTTAAACCGAGGATGGGTTTGCACATTACTGCACCAAACAGCAGCATGTGAAGTCTCACCGCAACAACGAACTCCGAAAGAGACACAATTCCCAATATCTCATCTATCGTGATATCTTCATCTATGAAAACGGCTTTTGATTCCATTTCCAAAAGGATATCGCAGGTTATCTTGCGATCCTTGGCATACTGCATAGCCACAAAGACGGGAGTGATGCCCTGAGTCTTGACAATATAATCTGCCATAGCGGCAAAGCCTTTTGTAAACCCTTGCGAGTTTGCCTCAAAATATCTTGCAGACATAATAAAAAACTTTTCCCCAACACCGTATTTATTGAGAAGCTTTTCCCCTTTTTTGCTATCGGTTATTTGCAACGAAAAAGCGGGATCCCCCGTAAGATATATGTCGGGCTTTGTTATATTCATATTTTTTATATATTCATAGCTTGCCTTGTCTCGGAGAGTTATTACATCAATGCTGTCAAGTACCTCTGCGCTTCTTTTTTCGTTCTTCTTTTTAATTATGGGACCTATTCCGTTGGCATAGAGCATAACCTTGAGACCTTTGTTTTTTGCCGCACGCAGACATCCCAGATAGTACATAAGAGATCTTGTGCTGGTAACATCCTGAATAAGGCTTCCGCCGCCGGCAATCATAAGCTTTGCAGAACTTATGGCACGAAGAACTGCAAAAATATTAAACCGGTTTATGCTCCTGACACCAAAATCGGCAGCGGTTTCCTTTGGCTTTTTGGAAAGCACAATAGGCGAAAAATCCGGATCCTGCTCCCTCATATCATTGACAATGGCATAGAGAAGAGCATCGTCACCACGGTTTCCGTAGCCGTAGTAACCTACCATAACTGCATTGTGCTTGTGGTCTCTCACGGCATCCACATACATTTTTTCGTTATCATCTGCCATTTTTTCCACACTGTAATACTTCTTGACAACGCTCTCTCCAAAATCTGAATTCCTCCGAATCAGATTTTCGTCTCCTGCAAGGAGTTTTATTACATCATCGGTAAGAATTTCATTATCAATCTGTGCACATCCCCGGCAAGTAAAGTTGGAGTCTATTGCAACACCTAAGTTTTCCTCGGTTAGTATTCCGATATATCCTGCCTGACCTGCAATTACACAGGGCTTGCCCATGCTCATAGGCTCAAGAATAGCACGGCTTACACCAAGACAAACACTTGCTGCTGCGTGAATTTCGTTAATATCCGTTCTCTGACCGGTGAGGATAACAGCCCTTCTGCCCAGACGATGATTAATTCCGTCTGCCATGTCGCTTATTTTGTCAAAAGATGTTCCGCCTCCTACAATAATAAATTCAACACCGGGAACAGCCTTGTCAATTTTGTCCATACAGGACAAAACTCCGTAGCAGGGTGCACATACATCATCCTCCAGACGGCTTACATACACAATCCTTTTTGCCTTGGGATTTAGTCCGAATTCTTTTATTATCTTGTCGGGAGATATGTTTTTATTAAATTTTGATGAGTCTATACCGTTAATTCCCATATAGATATTATGCTCATTTACGCCATAATTATCTATGAGATACTTTTTTAAATCCTCACTTACTGCAAGGGTTTTTTCTCCCCAACTGGAAAGTGTACGAACCACAAAGGAGGTATCAAATGCACCGTGGGCAGAGGTAACATATACAAAACTTTTGCCAAGACTGCGGTGTACCATTCCGGAAATAAAACTGGGTATGCGGGCATGGGAATGAAGAATGTCCGGTTTCTCCTTGAGAACAATCTTTTTCAGCATTCCTATGGATTTAACTATGTTTGTATAGTTTCGTTCCTTGACGGGCATAGTGTAATGTCTGATACCGAAGCTCTCGATCTCTTCCTGATACACCCCACCGCCGGAAACCAGTATAATGTCGTGACCTCGTCTTTTAAGCTCCTTGGAAAGCTCAACAACATGAGTCTCCGCTCCGCCGATATCAAGGCCTGCAAGCGCCATCATTATTTTCATATCTTTATCTCCTTTTGGTTATGCCGCTTAATTGCTTATTAAATGGTACATCCTCTACAACAAATGTTCTGCCGTTTAAATAGCCAAGATGGTTTTCGTCCTTAAAATCAAATATGAGCTTGTAGGAATAAAGTGCCTGTGTTTTCATGCCCACCTTATCATTGAACTCATTCGTTCCGTACTTGCCGTCTCCCGCAAGGGGATGGCCTATGGATGCAAAATGGGCTCTTATCTGGTGGGTTCTTCCTGTAATAAGCTCAACCTCCACAAGACTTGTGAGGGGATTTTCCTTGAGCACTCTGTACTTTGTGATTATATTTTTGCTGCCCTTTACAGGGGATGAATGTATGTACACCCTGTTCTGGTCGGTATTTTTTACAAGATAACCGGTAAGGGTATCTTCTTTTTTCTTTAGTTTGCCCTGTACGAGGCAAAGATAGAACTTTTTTATCTCTCTGTTTTTTATTTTTTCGTTAATAACTTTGAGGGTAAGGGCATTTTTTGCACCTATAACAATTCCGCCGGTGTTTCTGTCTATTCTGTTGCACAGGGACGGAACAAAGGAATTCTCCTTTGTATGGTCATACTCACCCTTTTGATACAGATATGCTTTCATACGGTTCAAAAGAGTGTTTACCTTTTCGTCATCATCATCGTGAACAATTATTCCGGGCTTTTTGTCCATAAGTATGATGTTCTCGTCCTCGTAGACTACGCAAACCTCCGGCTGTGCTTTAAGAAAGGATGTCCGCTCATCGGGAACTTCAAAAAATTCGTCGTTTATATAGAGGTCAATTACATCCCCTGCTTTAAGGATATAGTCTATATCGCATTTTTTGCCGTTTACCTTTATTCTCTTTTTCCGTATGCCCTTGTACATAAGGCTTTTTGGCATAGTCTTGAAATACTTTGTCAAAAACTTGTCAAGCCTCTGCATAGAGTCGTTTTCGTTAACAGTTACTGTTCTCATAGCTAAAATACCCGTTTGCAAATTGTTCCGATGTTTCTTCGCTTAAATTCATATATCCCACTGTAGCAATTACCATTCCTGCCCTGTTTGATGCACCGTAGCCGACAGATATTATTTCCATATCCGGTCTTATGCCGCTGTCATTGGCAATAGATGAAAGAAAAAGTGCATCCTCTTTGTCCGGGCAGGATTGATTGTCATATGCAGGAACAAGTTCTATTCCCGCCCTCTCAAATATGGAGATAACCTCTCCGTCGGCACCGTCACAAAGGGGCAGAGCCGATGTTATGACATATTCTATACCAAGATTCTCTATTGCCATCTCTGTTATTTTTTTTGTGGCAGAAAAACTGTCCTCGCAGAAAACCTCCACCATTTTGCAATCCAGATGGTTTCTTGTTACGTCTTTTTTGTTAACGGTGATACCGGAATACTCATCCTCAAGAGAAAGTGCAATAGCATCAGTGTCTGCTCCTGCATCTGTCAAAGCTCCCAGAAGCATAGCTGCATCAAAGCCAAAACTGCAGTCTATATACAGTATTTTCATATTCCCATGCCTCTTATATCATAAGCTCGTTTACTCTTTCCAGAGCTTCGCACACCTGTTCATGTCTTATTATGGAGAGGAACTTTTCTTCTATGGTAAGAGCAATGCCATAGTATTTTCTGGCTTCTGCCATTTCGCCTTTTCTTTCCAGAATTGTTGCATAGTTGTAGTATGCTTCCAGAAATTCGGGATTTTGGGGGATAAGCTCCTCATAGATTTTTTCTGCTTCGTCTATTCTTCCAAGTTCTATATATGCCTGACCGAGATTATCACGGCTGACCAAGTCCTTTTCGCTGTATTCCACACCCTCGGAAGCAATCTTTGCCGCTTCTTCAAATTCCTTGTTAAGAAGATAGAAACTTGCCAGAGAAGCATAAAGGCCTGAAGTCCTGTAGCCTTCTTCATAGAGGTTTTCCAATTCCACAATGGCTGCGTTAAGGTCTCCTCTCTTCCATGTGATGAGTGCACGGTTAAACTCGGATGCCTTGATGTCTGCATCCTTAAGCACATGCTTGCCAAGTACAAGTGCCTTATTTATAACATTTTCCGCATCGTCAAGCTTGCCGTTACGCAGAAGTATATAGCCGTAAAGAAGCTGATAGTTTGGGTTAAGTTTGCGGGTTTTGTATGCCCATCCAAGAACAGTAAGTCCTCTCTGACGGTTTTTTCCATACACTCTGGCACCTATGAACATAAGTACCGTTGCACGGAAAAATATTGCCGAAATGAGATATCCTATAACCAGTACCCCGATTGTGATAAGAGGTTTTCCGTAGCCGGAAGCAATCCATGCTGCAAGGGGCGGAAGAAAAATTCCTGCCAGTCCTTTTAAAAATGTTTTCATCATAACAAAGTTCCTTTCTCAGTTAAACCAGAATTTTTTATCGAGGCTTCTGTAACCGATAGCCTCGGCAATGTGCTTTGTCTCGATATCTTCGCATCCGTCAAGGTCGGCTATTGTCCTTGCCACCTTGAGTATGCGGTTATGAGCTCTTGCCGAAAGTCCCAGATTTTCAAAAGCCGCATGAAGAATCATTTTGCCCTCTTCTTTTATTTTGCAATGCTCTTCCATAAGGGCACTTGTAAGCTGAGCATTGCAGTATATACCGCTTTCTTTGTATCTTTGGAGCTGAATTTTCCTTGCTTTATCCACACGGGCACGAATGCTTTCAGAGCTTTCGCCCACGGCAGAAGCGGAAATTTCATCGTACTTAACGGACGGAACCTCTATGTGGAGGTCAAATCGGTCAAGCATAGGTCCTGACACCTTGCCGAGATAGCTCTGTATCTGGGACGGTGTGCAGGTGCACTCCCTTGTTTCGTCTCCGTAGTAGCCGCATTTGCAGGGGTTCATACTTGCAACCAGCATAACAGAGCTTGGGAACACGCAGGTTCCTGCCACTCTTGATACGGTAAATTCTCCGTCCTCTATGGGCTGTCTCATAGCTTCCATGGCGTCCTTGCGGAATTCGGGAAATTCGTCAAGAAAAAGTACCCCCCTGTGAGCTAGGCTGATTTCCCCCGGCTTTGGCACTGCACCGCCGCCCGTCAGGGCAACACCGGAGGCTGTATGGTGAGGACTGCGGAAAGGCCGTCTTGTTATTACAGGGACATCCTTGGGAAGCTTGCCTGCTACGGAATATATCTTTGTCACCTCAAGGATTTCCTCAAAGGACATATCCGGAAGTATGGATGGAAGTCTCTTGGCAAGCATTGTTTTGCCCGAACCGGGAGAGCCTACCATAAGGATATTGTGACCGCCTGCTGCGGCAATTTCCATAGCTCTTTTGGCTGCCTGCTGTCCTTTTACATCGCAGAAATCCGGATAGGATTCCCTTGAATTGCCAAAAAGACTTTCTATATCCGCCCTGTAAGGTTCAATTTCATTTTCACCGCGAAGATGAGATACCGCCTCCCTGAGATTGGAAGCGCCAAATGCCTTTATCCCCTCTGCAACGGAAGCCTCAAAGGCATTGTCCACACCCACAAGAATTTTGCCGTAGCCCATCTGCCTTGCAGAAATAGCCGTAGGGAGCACTCCGTTTGCATAACGGATAGTACCGTCCAGTGCCAGCTCGCCCATTATTATGTAGCCGTCACAGGCATTGGGAGCAATCTGTCCCGATGCCGCAAGAATTGCCATGCAAATAGGAAGATCCAGAGATATGCCCTCTTTTTTCATGTTTGCAGGGGCAAGATTTATTACTATTTTCTTTTGAGGGAGAGTGAGCCCGCTGTTTTTTATGGCGGATTTTATCCTCTCCTTGGACTCCTTGACTGCAGTATCGGCAAGCCCGACAATATCTATTCCCGGAAGCCCCTGAACAAGGTCTGCTTCCACTTCTATAATATAGCCGTCAATACCTGTAAGACCGCATGATTTCACTTTTGCAAGTGCCATAAATTTCTCCTGTCAGTTGTAATTTTAGTATACATATTAGCATTATAACATATAAATATCATATTTTCCACAGTTTTTTCAAAAATGTATTTCATTTTTGTAACAGTTACAGCGGTTTTGTTGACTTTTTTTTGATAGAATGCAATAATTATAGAAATTAATGATATTGGAGGGCATATGCA
>JAZQBI010000239.1:0-43304 GCA_045545635.1 Clostridia bacterium
ATTTATTTTTGTTCTGTCAGGGTGTACAGCAGATCTCAAAACGGAAAAGGAAATGAAAATTGATGAACAGAACTAATTAAATTGTTTTGATCCCAAGGAAGTGTGGGAAATAAAAAAATTAACAGTAACGGAACGTAAAACATCAAAAAAAGATGGAGTAGATGTTGTTAATGTCGAGATTGAAGCAACAACCGAAGAAACTGAGGGGATTTATAGTTTAGTATTAAATTATAAGTTATATGAACAGGAATAATGGGGACAAGGAAGCTAACACAACCGACGAAGACTTTATGAACGCTCTGGAAATCGGTATGGCACCCACCGGCGGTATCGGATTCGGTATCGACCGTATGTGTATGCTCCTTACAGATTCTATGGCTATCAGAGATGTGCTATTGTTCCCAACGATGAAGTCCCTCTCCGACAAGTAAGATTGCGAAGCAATCGAAACGAGTCGTTATCGAGCAGAAGCCATACCGGGTATGGCGCGAGCGTGAGAGGACGAATGCGACGAGGCGAAAAAACACAACCTTTGTGTAATAGAGTGGTTTGAGCCGAGCGTAGAAGACAAAAAACCAACCCCTTTAGATGAGATGTCTAAAGGGGTGTTTTGTATTTGTAAATCAGATTTTGCGAGTCGTTATGGTATTTAGGGGACATTCCTATTTCTACACATTTTTGCTTTGCCTCTTTCTTGCGATGTGTAAAAACAGGCACGTCCACATCATCCATTTTGTCCGTATATTTCCTTTAAATCCTCAATAGCGAGTGTAGGATCCATTGTATGAAACATCATATAATTTCTTTTCATAGTTTCAACCGGGGCTTGCTTATAAATTTTTGCACTATCTTCGCCGGTATAAAAATGCCAGTAGCGGTAGAGGTAGCCAATCCAATATATTACATCTGCAGAAAAGACTTCTCCATTCGATGCTGCCATATCAGGGTTTGATGATACAATTTCATCAAGCAGATATTCCTCGCCCGCCCATTGCATACGATTATATTTTGAATCTAAGTCCTTGGCAATTTCAGATGTCATAAAAGCTTTAATAAATGCTGCGCTGCCATATCCTTTTTCTGCAGACAGCTCAAAAAGCCTGCCCTGAATATCACAAAGCTTTAATTGCAATTCGTCAATCATTCTTATACCCCTTTCGCTTCATCAAGGATTTCATCAAAGAATTTACCTTCACGGCGATAGTTTTTGCAAATATCGTTCGCAAGAGAAATGCCCTTTGCTCTGTTTTCATCTGCAACTTCCTTCATAACGAGTCTTTCAAGGTAAGAAAGGGGAATTTCCTTTTCAATGCAAACTGCATCGCAACCATTTTGAGAAACAGTTACATACTGTCTGCCGAGCTGCAAAGCAGAAAGACTGTTTACAAGTGCAACATCCGTAACATTTCCAACGAAAAAGTTATCTATAACATAAAACATTCTGTCATTTGCAATACTGCCGATGATTAAATCCTTGTCTGTCATCATATCACGATATTTATTATATAAATCGGTATCCTTTATTTTTTCCATCTTGCCCCGGTTATATGCTACAAGCATCGCCCAGTCGATATCAGTATTAACCTCAAGGCTTTTAAGTGCATCGGTGCAAATGGAAACAATATAAAATTTAGACTCCTCATAATCACAAATAAGAGTAAGAGGCTGATTCGGATCAGTTCCCATATAAAAGCCCTTGCCAAAATCACACTGCTTACGGCTTTTCGGTTCAATAGCTCCAACAATACCTGACTTTGAACCATGATAAAGTAAAACTCTGTTTTTCTTCAGACTGATATTATCTGTAGCCTGCTTTATCTTATCTAAAATCATTTCGTAAACAGGTATCTTCTTTTCGCTGCAAACTTCATATAGCTTTGTTTGCGCAAGCTTGTTCGGAATAGAGTGACCGTTTTCCCAGCGATTAACCGTTGCAAAGGATACACCAAGCCAATCAGCAAACTCGATCTGACTCATATTCAAATGATTTCTTATCTGTTTTATTATGATTTCCATAATGTCACCTCAATATAACATTGTCTATATTTATTATTATATCAAATGTTATAGTTTTTGTCAATGGTTTTTGGGAATATTCCTATAACAATTAAAGACCTATGTATATCCAAAAAAGGCTATATTTTGACTTAATCCAACAAGTCAAAATATAGCCTTTAAAATTCATTAATGATTTTCAGATAAAAAGCTACCTGATTATATCTTATTTACCCAAACGAATAGACTTAATAACAATATTCTTTTCGGGAACATCGCTCATACCAAGTTCATTTGTACCGGTTTTTACCTGAGAGAGCTTGTCGAGGATATTGAGTCCGGATGTAATCTTACCGAACGCTGCATACTGGCCGTCGAGGAATGTGCTGTCCTCATCCACGATAAAGAACTGGCTGGATGCAGAGTTGGGATCGTCTGTCCTTGCCATGGAGATTACGCCTCTTGTGTGGGAGAGGGCGTTTGTTATGCCGTTGGCATAGAATTCACCAACAATTGGCTCAGCATCTTTTTCCTTGAAGTTTCTGTCATAGCCGCCGCCCTGAATCATAAATCCGTCGATAACTCTGTGGAAAATGAGGTTGTCGTAGAAACCGTTTTTAACAAGTTTTTTGAAGTTCTTGACAGTTTCGGGAGCAAGGTCGGGATAAAGTTCACCCTTCATTGTGCTTCCGTCAGCAAGGGTTATTGTAAAGTATTCCTTGTTTTTAAGAAGTTCGGGGAGCTCTTCAAGGTCTTTGGCAAGTTTTTCTTCGGCTGCTTTCTGTTCTGCCTTGTACATTTCAAGGTCTATTGTTTCCATAATAGGACGAATAAACTTGAAGGGAGTGGAAGCTGTGTATTCTGCTCCGAGACCATAGGTTGCACATACGACAGCTACAGCTTCGTCAACGGATGCACCTGCATTGCAAAGTCCCATAACATTGCAAAGATATGTGCCAAAGGGAGAATCGCCCTGAGCTTCGCCCCATGTGGCAGTGTCGGGATAGTCCTCACCAAGTCCGAGGATTGCCTTGAGCTCTGCGGCAGAGGAGAGTCCGCTCATTTTTGCAAAGTTAGTAATGGGGATGGAGTTGTGAACAAGAGTGTAGAGCTTGTCCTTGTTATCTTCGTAGCTTAAGCCTGAAACCATTTCAAAGGTTTCAATATCCACTTCACCGGCTTCTACAAGGTCTATGAGTTTTACACCCTCGTAGTAATCCACATAAGGGCATCCGTCGGGAGTTGTTACGAGGATTGTCTTGGTGCCGTTATCCCATTCCACCGTAAAACCAAATTCTTCTGCAATGGCACGCAGGGGTGTGTAGGTGGTTGTCCCCTCAAAGAGTATGGGAGCAACATCCATTTCTTTTTCGCCGTCGGGGGTTTTCATTATGTTGCTTCCAATCTGAAGTGTAATTGTTTTGCCGTCTCTGGTTACCTTGATTTCCTTGGTTTCCTGAACCCATTCAACCTGTGCACCGGTGCTTTCCAAAAGGGCACGGATGGGGATGAGTGTTCTCTGATTTTCCACAACAGTTTCGGTCTGTACCATGGTTGTATCGGAGATAATTTTGATTTTTACCTCAGCTTTGGGCACGGTGTTATCTACCAGAAAATCCGTGGAATTGTCTGCAAAAGCAGTAATGGATATGCACATTACCAGTGCAAGCAGTGTACAAAGTAATCTTTTCATTTTCTAAGTTCCTTTCTACTTGGTCATTTTTTCTTGTTTTACTTTTTTCTCAATGACATCTCTGGAGGCAAGCTCTTTTTTGATGTCCTCTATTTCAATTCCTGCTTCTATCATAAGCACCAGAGTATGATAGCACAGGTCAGAAATTTCGTAAATGGTTTCCGCCTTGTCCTCAGCCTTGGCGGCAATTATAACTTCGGTACATTCCTCGCCGACTTTTTTCAGGATTTTGTCAAGACCTTTCTGGAAGAGATAGGTGGTGTATGAGCCTTCGGGAAGCTCTTTCTTTCTTGTTTTGAGCTTATCCATAAGGTTATCCAGGCAGAAATCTTCTCTTTCACCAAAAATAACATCATTAAAGCAGGATTCTGCACCCGTGTGGCAGGCAGGACCGTCCTTGATTACTCTCACTTCAAGCGCATCGGAGTCGCAGTCTGCGGTAATTGACACTATGTGCTGATAGTTGCCGCTTGTTTCGCCTTTTCTCCACAGCTCTCCGCGTGAACGGGACCAGAAGCAGGTTTTGCCCTCTTTTATGCTTATTTCAAGGCTCTCCCTGTTCATATATGCAAGTGTAAGAACCTTGCCTGTTTTGTCATCTACCACGATTGCGGGTATGAGACCTTTTTCGTCAAATTTCAGTGAATTTATATCCATAACTAAATCTCCTTTACAAGCGTACATTTATACCGTTTGAATTAAGTTCCTTTTTGAGGTCGGATATTCTGACCTCGCCAAAGTGGAATATGGAAGCCGCGAGACCTGCATCTATATCGGGAATTTCTTTAAACAGAGTTACAAAGTCCTGCACAGAGCCTGCACCGCCGGAGGCTATCACGGGAACGCTGACTGCGGAGTTTACCGCTTTGAGCATTTCGATATCAAAACCTTTTTTTACACCGTCGGTATCTATGCTGTTTACAACGATTTCGCCTGCACCGTTTGCCTCGCCTTTTTTAATCCATTCTATGGCATCCAGTCCCGTGTCCTCTCTGCCGCCTTTGGCAAACACACGGAATTTGCCGTCAACACGCTTTATATCCACCGACAGAACAACACACTGGTCGCCGTATTTCATAGCCGCCTCCTTGATGAGGGAGGGGTTACGGATTGCACCTGAATTTACAGAAACCTTGTCGGCACCGCATTTCAGCACCCTGTCAAAGTCGTCAATGGTGTTTATGCCGCCGCCTACGGTCAGGGGAATAAATATGGTAGAGGCAACCTCTCTTAATATATCGGTAAAGAGTGCTCTCTCCTCAAAGGAAGCGGTGATGTCGTAGAAAACAAGCTCATCTGCACCGTTTTCGCTGTAATATCTGCCAAGCTCCACGGGGGATGAAACATCGCTGAGACCTTCAAAGTTCACACCCTTGACCACTCTGCCGTTTCGTACATCCAGGCAGGGGATAATTCTTTTTGTTATCATTTTGCCACCTCAATTGCTTCCTTAAGGTCGATTGCACCCTCGTAGAGTGCTTTTCCCAGAATTGCTCCGTACATATCCATCTGTCTCAAAGCACGGATATCATCCATGGAGGATACTCCGCCGGAAGCCACTATGTTAGTAGTATATCTTGTTTTCAGTTCTTTGTAAAGAGCAAGATTTGTCCCCATCATTGCACCGTCCTTGGAAATGTCGGTGCATATTACGGTTTCCACACCGATGTCCTGCATTTTCTTGAACATCTCGTCACAGCTTACCTTGGTTACATCAAGCCAGCCTCTTGTTGCCACAAAACCGTCCTTGATGTCTATGCCTACGGCTATGGCAGAGCCGTATTTTGATGTCATTTCTTCGGTAAAGTCGGGGTTTTCTATGGCAACAGTACCGAGGATTACACGCATAACACCAGCATCGAGGTATCTTTTAATCACTTCTTCGTTTCGTATGCCTCCGCCGATTTCTATTTTGAGGGAGGTTTCTTTTGCTATTGCCTTTACGGTTTCGTAGTTTGGGGTATCGCCCGATTTTGCACCGTCAAGGTCTACCAGATGCAGGTAATTTGCACCAAGCTCCTCAAAGCCCTTTGCCACGGAAAGGGGACTGTCGTTGTACACGGTTTTTTGGTTGTAATCGCCCTTAAAGAGCCTTACCGCCTTACCGTCTATCATATCTATTGCAGGAAAAATATTCATAGTGTTTAAGTCCTTTGTATATCAAAATTCTGAAAAAGCTCTCAGGATATTAAGTCCCGTTTTTCCGCTTTTTTCCGGATGGAACTGAGTTCCGTATATGTTACCGCTTTCCACAGAGGCGGTGAGAATACTGCCATACTCGCAGGAGGCACTTACGCTATCGGCACAGTTTTTGCCGTAGAAGGAGTGAACAAAGTACACACATTCCCCCTCTTCCACATACTTGTAGAGCTTACTTTTTTCCTTATCTTTGGGGAAGATGAGGGGATTCCAGCCGATGTGAGGGATTTTTAAGCTTTCGGGCACATCGGGAGCAATGGGGCATATGTCACCCTTTATAAGTCCCAGTCCCTTGTGTTCGCCATACTCAAGGCTTCTGTCAAAGAGAAGCTGCATACCAAGGCATATTCCAAGTAGGGGTTTGCCCTTTTGGGTTTCCTCTGTTATGGCATCCCACATACCCGAATCTTTGAGCTTTTTTGCCGCGTCGCTGAAAGCTCCCACGCCCGGAAGAATGATTTTGTCTGCTGTTTTGAGATCCTCGGGATTTTTTGTGAGATAGGCATCTGCACCTATAAACTTGAAAGAGCTTACCAGTGAGAATATGTTTCCAACGCCGTAATCTGCTATTGCTATCATTTTATAATACACCCTTTGTCGAAGGAATTTCGTCCTTATATTTTTCGTTTATTTCCGCACCCTTGCCAAGCACTCTTGCAAGAGCCTTGAATATGCCCTCGGCAATGTGATGGCAGTTTGTGCCGAAGCGTTTTTCCACATGGAGGGTAATGCCGGCATTACGCACAAAGGCAATGAGAAATTCCTCCACAAGCTCCGTGTCAAAGTCTCCTATTTTGCCGTAGGGGAAGTCCACCGCAAAATTAAGATAGCTTCTGCCGGAAATATCCAGAGCACAGTTTATGAGGGTTTCGTCCATGGGGAGGGAGATATCCGCATAGCGGTTTATGCCCTTCATATCGCCCAGTGCCTCTTTGAATGCAGAGCCAAGTACAATACCTATATCCTCTGCACTGTGGTGGTAGTCCACATAGGTATCGCCCTTGCACACTATGTCAAGGTCAAATCTTCCGTGCTTTGCAAAGAGGGTGAGCATATGGTCAAGAAAGCCCACTCCCGAACTAATGTTACTTTTTCCCGTACCGTCAATATTAAGGGAAAGTGTGATTTGTGTTTCTGCGGTGTTTCTTGTGATTTCTGATTTTCTCATAAGGCACCTCTCAAAATTTCTTTTATGGTATTAATAAGTGCTTCCATTTCCTCCATAGTTCCTATGGTGATGCGGTTGTACTCGTCTATTTTGTCAAAATGTCTTACCAGGATTCCGTTGTCTTTAAGCTTTAAGTAAAGATCTTTTCCGTTTATATCATCGGATTTTGCAAAAACAAAATTCGCTTTTGAGGGAAGAACACTAAAGCCCAGATTGGTGAGGGCATCCACTGTATATTCTCTTGCCTCGATTATTTTGTTTCTGCAGTTTTCAAAGTAATCCTTGTCCTTTATTGCCATAGTGCCCAGTGTCTGGGTTATGCGGTTTACATTGTAGGGATTGGTGGAAAATTTGATTTTTTCCAGATCCTTTATTATTTCCTCATTGGCTATGGCAAAGCCAAGTCTTGCCCCTGCAAGGCAGCGGGATTTGGAAAAAGTCTGCACCACAAGGAGATTGTCGTACTTTTTGGTAAGGTTTACTGCACTTTCTCCCCCAAAGTCCACATATGCCTCGTCTATAACCACGATGTTTTCCCTGTTGGATGAAACAATCTGCTCTATTTCCTCAAGGCTCAGGGCAATGCCCGTGGGGGCGTTGGGGTTAGCTATTACTATGTTCTTTCCTTTGCCAATGTAGTCATTTACATCTATGGAAAAATCTTCCCTGAGGGGTATCATCTCATAGGGCAGGGAATAGAGGTCTGCAAAAACCTTGTAGAAGCCGTAGCTTATTTCCGGAAAGCAAACACTGTTTTTCTCATCGCAGAACGCCATAAAGAAGAAATTCAGCACTTCGTCGGAGCCGTTGGATACAAAAACATTTTTGGTCTCTACCCCCATAGCCTCTGCAATGGCTTCCTTGAGGAACTTTGCCTCGGGATCGCAGTAGAGTCTGGAGTCCGCAACGGCAAGAGAGTCTATTGCCTTTATCGCCTCGGGTGATGGAGGATAGGGGGATTCATTGGTGTTGAGTTTAATATATTTTTTGTCTCTTGGCTGTTCTCCCGGAACATATTCCGTAAGGGAGGATAGCCGTTCTGTTAAAAATCTGCTCATTTTATTTTCCTTCTTCAAATCTTACAAGAGCACTCTTTGCGTGGGCGGTGAGTCCCTCTTTGGTTGCAAAGTATGCCACATCGTCCTTAACCTTGGAAAGGGCATCTCTTGTGTAGTATGTGTACTGGGTTTTCTTTACAAAATCATCCACGGAAAGGGGACTTGAAAATCTTGCTGTTCCGCTGGTGGGCAGTGTGTGGTTTGGTCCTGCAAGGTAGTCGCCCAGAGCTTCGGGACAGTTGCGTCCCATAAATATCGAGCCTGCGTGCTTAACCTTGTCAAGATAGTCAAAGGGATTATCCATACAAAGCTCAAGGTGCTCCGGTGCAATTCTGTTGGATACCTCGATTGCATTTGACAGATTGTCGGTTACTATTATCTTTCCGTTATTGTCTATGGATTCTCTTGCAATTTCTGCTCTTTCCAAAAGGGGTATCTGTCTTTCCAGCTCTTCCGACACGGCATTTGCAAGCTCCATGGAGTCGCACACAAGCACCGCACTTGCCATCTTGTCGTGTTCCGCCTGAGAGAGCAGGTCTGCCGCAAGGTGGCGGGGATTGGAAAGGGAGTCGGAAACTATGAGAATTTCACTGGGTCCTGCAATCATATCTATGGATACCATACCGTAAACCTGTCTTTTGGCTTCTGCCACAAAGGCATTGCCCGGTCCCACAATTTTGTCTGCCTTGGGAATGGTTTCTGTTCCGTAGGCAAGGGCGGCAATTGCCTGTGCTCCGCCTATTTTGAATATTTTGTCGACTCCTGCAACAGATGCGGCGGCAAGGATTACGGGATTTATTTTACCGTCTTTGCCCGGAGGGGTTACCATAACAAGGGTTTCCACTCCTGCGATTTTTGCAGGTATTGCATCCATAAGTACCGTGGACGGGTATGCCGCAGTGCCGCCGGGTACATATAGACCTGCCACATCCACTGGGGTAACCTTTTGTCCCATCACAACTCCGTCTTTGTCGTTTATGATAAAGCTTGTCCGTACCTGCTTTTCGTGAAAGTGACGAATATTTTCTGCTGCACACTTAAGGATGCGGAGAAAATCCTTCTCCACACTGTCTACCGCTTCCTGTATCTCCTCGGGAGAAACAAGAAGAGTGTCCAGGTCTGCTCCGTCAAACTTTTTGCAGTATTCCTTGGCTGCCTCGTCACCTCTTTTTGCAACATCGGCAATTATGTCGGCAACGATTTTTTCCACATCTATTTTGGCTTCTGTCCTTGCAAAAATCTCGTTTTCGGAGATTTCGCCGTATTTATATATCTTAATCATTTGTTATCCTCCGTAAGTCGTCCAAGGGCATCCCGTATTGCTTCGATTTCCTTTGTTTTGAACTTGAAGCTTGCCTTGTTTGCTATGAGCCTTGCACTTATGGGCACTATGGTTTCAAGGGGTGTGAGGTTGTTTTCCTTCAGGGTTGCACCGGTTTCCACAATATCCACTATAACATCGGAAAGTCCCAGTATGGGTGCAAGCTCTATGGAGCCATTTAGCCTTATGATGTCAATTTCTCTGCTCTTTTTTGCATAGTAGTCTGCGGCAATGTTTACAAACTTTGTGGCAACACGGAGGGTTTTTTCCGTATCGTCCTTAAAGTCGGTTTTGCCTGCAACTGCC
Organism: Clostridia bacterium; assembly: GCA_045545635.1. Classification (GTDB taxonomy): domain Bacteria; phylum Bacillota; class Clostridia; order UMGS1810; family UMGS1810; genus RGIG8748. The sequence goes on from JAZQBI010000239.1 coordinate 9,741, forward strand.
ATACGGCATTTGCCCATGCCCATATCCAGAAGCTCGTACACATCGGGGGAGTATTCCAACAGGATATCCTTGCCGGCAACGCCTATGTCTGCGGCACCACGCTCTACATATATGGCAACATCCGAGGGTTTAACCCAAAAATATCTTATTCCTTTTTCTTCGTTTTCAAAGGTGAGTCTGCGAGAATTTTCCTTGATTGAGGGGCAGTCGTAACCCGCTTTTTCAAAAAGGTCATACACCTTTTCACCAAGTCTGCCCTTTGGAAGTGCTACATTAACCATTGCAGATTTCTACCCCCTTGCCGTTGAATTTGAGAAGTTGTCTGTATTTTATATCGGGAATGCTCCGTACTGCAAGCACATCTGTGCCGATGTCGGTGAGCATCTTTATGTTTCTGGAAAGTGCACCTATGTCTGCATCCTCGTCGTAGAGAAGCAGAGTATCCACATCGTATTCCTTTTTGGTTTCTGTCAGGCGTTCCAGCATATCAAGATACACCGCAAAGCCTATGGCATCTGCTTTTTTGCCCATACGGGTGAGAAGACTTCCGTACTGTCCTCCTGAGAGAACACTGTCGGCAATGCCCTTTATGTAGCCTTTGAAAACAACTCCGCTGTAGTACTTCATATTGCAGTCTATGGAAAAATCAAAGTTTACATTGCCCGAAAGGTCGTTGTCTTTTAAAAATGCATTTATTTTCTCAAGGGTTGCCACATGGGCGAGAGCTTCCTCGCTTAAATGTGCACCCTTTAGCTTTTCCGTTACGCTGTCACCGTCTCCGTATAGGGAGCAGATAAGCTCTATACTTTCGGAATTTATTCCCTCCCCACTGCATATACGGCGGATTTCGTGGGGATTTTTTTCACCAAGGCATTTTATGATTTGTTTTTTTATCTTTTCGCTGTCCGTAGCCTCGGAGAGGATGGCGGACACAAGTCCCATATGAGATATATCCATAACAAAGTCGGAGCTTATTGCCCGTAGACTTTCCACTGCAAGCATAATAACCTCGCATATGTTGTACAGGTCAAGAGAGCCTATGCATTCAAGTCCCGTCTGCATTATCTCCTTGTAGCCGTGGCTTCCGGGAGATACTCTGTAAACATTTTCGTTGTAGTACACCTTGGTGAGAGATTCATCCGTGGAGTTTTTTATAATAGACAGAGTTACGTCGGGTTTGAGGGCAAGGAGCTTGCCTCCGATATCTGTAAAAGTTATTACACCGTCGGACACAAGAAAGTCCTTGTTGCGTGCATACAGGTCATATTCTTCAAACTTGCTCATTTTGTACTGCTTGTAACCGTATTTGCGGTACAGAGAACGCAGAGCAAAGATAGCTTTTTCGTCATTTTTTATAACTTCTTTGTTAAAAGTCATGCAGAAACATCCTTCCATCACTTTATTGCTTCATCATTTTACTATGCTAAAGCGATAAAGTCAATACAAAAATTTATATTTTGGTGATTTTATATAAAATACTCGGCATTTTCAAAGGAAACCTTGAAAGTACTGCCTCCGCCCGGTGTATCGGTTATTCTGACTGTGGCATTGTTGGCGATGGCAATGTGCTTTACTATGGAGAGTCCAAGTCCCGTTCCGTTTACCTTTTTGGAATGGCTTTTATCCACACGGAAGAACCGTTCAAAAACCCTTTCCCTGTATTCGGGGGGTATGCCGATTCCCGTATCCTGCACGGTAATCTCGTCCTTTTGAATTATGATTTTTACATTGCCTCCGGGCCTATTGTATTTGATTGCATTATCGGTAAGGTTGTATATAAGCTCCGATATCTGTGACAGGTTGGCATGCACCGTGGTGTCTGTTCCCAAAACCTCTACGGAAATATGGTTTTCCTCTGCCTTCTGGCAGAGAGCCTCTGCTACCTCACGGGCAACAGACATAAGAGATACCATCTCTTTCGGGGCACTTCCCTTGTCCTCTTCCAGATGGGAAAGCTCAATAATATCGTCTACCAGCGCCATAAGTCGCAGACTTTCCTTTTCTATTTTCTTTACAAATCCGCCTATGTCATCAGGCTTTGCAATACCGCTGTCTATAATCTGAGCATAGCCGTGAATGGTGGTAAGGGGAGTTTTCAGCTCATGGGAAACATTTGCGGTAAATTCCCGTCGGATTTTTTCGCTTTCATTTCTTTCGGTAACATCAAAGAGCATAAGAACTGCACCGTTAACCGCTTTTTTTTCGTAAATGGGACTGTAGAATATCTGATATGTACGGTTGTTTTTGTCGTAGAGAATACTTCCGCTCTGGGATTTAAGTGCCTTTGCTATAATTTGCGAAACTTCGGTGTTTTTGGCAAGGGAGCCTGTAAGGTCTCTTTTGTCTGCATCCAATATTTCAAGTGCAGGGCCGTTTATGGACAGTGCTTCGCCGTTTTTGTCCGTTATGGCAATTCCCTCGTTGATGTTATCCATTATGGCACGAAGATGTGCCTTTTGTGCAGTAACCTTTTCCTGTTGAAGGTCAATCTGACGGTTCTGGTTGGCTATCCGGTTTATAAAAGGTCGGATTTCCTCATACACACTGCCGAGAGCCTCACTGTCGGAGAGGTTTATGCTTCGGATAGGTTTTATGATATTTTCCGTAAGAATACCCGATGCAATGGCAGTAAAGATATACATAAGCGACATTATAAAAAGCACGCATATCAGTATGCTGTAAAAGGCAGATGGCATTTTGCCTTTGAGTCGGGAAAGTCTCAGCACCGTTCCGTCACTTAAGGAAACTGCATGATAGATACTTTTTTTACCCAAAGTGGGGGATGTGCGTACAGAGTAGCCCTCGCCTTTTTCCAGAGCATCCCGTACTTCGGGACGGTCTAGGTGATTATCCATAGCTGTGCCAAGGCTGTCGTACACAACATTTCCGTCATTGGAAATGAGGGTTATCCGAAAGTTTTTGATTTCCTTAAGGATAGATATGCTATCCTCGGAGTTATTCACTGCCGCGGCAGTAAGGGTACAGATTTCCTTTAATTCATTTTTTGCGTTTGTATCGAAATATGTGTAGCAAGCCGCCGATATGAGCAGTGTCGCCAGAAAAAGTGAAACAAAGGTCACAAGGTTCATACTCCGATATATTTTCTTGTACATAAATTACCTCAATCCAGCTTGTAGCCTACATTTCGCACGGTATCTATATTTTTTCCCGCATCACCAAGCTTGTGACGCAGGGAGCGAATGTGAACATCCAGAGTGCGGGATTCACCCTCAAAGTCGGTGTCCCATACCTTGGATATTATGGTCTCTCTCGTTACAACACTGCCTTCTGCGTTCATTAGAAGATACAACAGTTCAAACTCCTTGTAGGTGAGATTTATCTCTCCGTCTGCAGTGTACACAAGGCGTTTGCCTGTATCCAGAGTTATTCCTGAGCGGCTTACGGTGTTTTGGGCAGGCGTACCCCTTGAGCTGCGTCTCAGAAGAGCATTTACTCTTGAAATAAGCTCAAGCACATCAAAGGGCTTGGTTATGTAGTCATCAGCACCGGAGTTCAGTCCCCGTATTTTATCCATTCGCTCGCTTTTGGCGGTAAGGAGAATCACGCAGATATCCTTGGTTTCCTCTTTTGAACGGAGTTCTTTAAGTATCTCCATTCCGTCCTTGTCGGGAAGCATAATATCCAGAAGAACAAGGTCGGGAATTTCATTGGAGAGTTTTTCAAAGAAAAGGGCACCGTTTTCAAACCCATCCACCTCAAAGCCTGAGGAAGAAAGGGTATATTCTATAAGCTCTCTTATGTTGGAGTCATCCTCCACACAAAATATCCTGCTCACAAATGCACCTCCGTCAAAACAATTATCCATCATACAGTATAACATATATAATGGTAGGAATACAAGTGGTAATTGACTTTTTTACAGCTAAATAGTATAATGTAGAAAACAAATCCAAGGAGGAAGATTATGAGCGAATTGATTATAAAAAATGATGTCCTTGAAGTCTGCATTCTGACTAAAGGTGCACAGATAAAGAGCGTGAAAGGTGATAAGGAATATATGTGGGAGGGTAATCCCGATATCTGGGGCAAGCACGCTCCCGTGCTGTTTCCTATCTGCGGAAACCTTAAGGACGGCAAATACACCTACAAGGGCAATACATACAATATGAAAAGTCACGGTTTTTCCGGCTCTGCGGATTTTGCCGTAAGAGAGCATACTGCTGACAGCCTGACTCTCTTTATTGAAGATAACGAGGAAACAAAAAAGTGCTATCCCTTTGAATTTGATTTTGAGGTTAAGTTTACACTAAAGGGTGCTTCCGTTAAGGTAGAATACAATGTTACAAACAAGGGAAGCGAAGAGCTTTACTACAGTGTGGGTTGCCACGAAGCCTATGCATGCCCTGAGGGTATTGAAGAATACTATCTGGAATTTTCCGAAAAGCTCGACCTTGATGAACACATTCTGGACGGCCCCTTTATGTCGGGCAAAACCGCACCCTTTGCAAGAGATTGCAATATTATTCCGTTGACGGAAAAGCTCTTTGAAAACGATTCAACATGCTTCAAAAATATGGGTGCATACAGTGTAACTCTCAAAAACAAGGCAGGCACAAGAAGTGTCAGAGTGGATTATCCCGATTTTGAGTACTTTATAATATGGCATATGCCCGGCGCTCCCTACGTATGCCTTGAACCATGGAAGGGATTTCCCGACTACACCGCAACAGACGGCGATTTTACAAAAAAAGACGGCATAATGAGGGTGGAAGCAGGACAAAAAAGTATGTCGGAGCATACAATAACATTTAGCTGAGAGATGGGACTGTAAAAGTCTGAAAATGGAGTGTAATAAAATTCATTCGAATTTTTACACTCCATTTATTTTGTATTGGTAAGAGGTTCAAATTCAAACCCCTTGTCATACAGATATTCTATTATTTTCGGCAGAGTTTCCGCAGTAATTTCTTTGGTTGCGGAGTCGTGCATAAGCACCACTATATCTCCCGTTTTGGTATTGCCTATGCTGAATTCCAGCGTATTCATAAGGTACTCGAATGTTGGAGAGGTGGTGTTGCTGTCTCCAGTGAGGCAGCTCCAGTCCGTGTACTTGTATCCCAAGTCAATAAGCACCTTGCGGTATGCCGCCTTTGTCCTTTCGTTTGTCAGACTGTCGTATCCGCCCGGAAAACGGAACAAAAGGTTGTCATAGTCCGTTCCAAGTGCAGTGTTTATAGCTTTTCTGCAATTTAAAACTTCTTTTTTAAAGGAGTCTGCAGATTCGTAGAGCACGTTATAGTCGTGAGAATAAGAGTGATTTCCTATGGAATGGCCATCCTTTGCGATGGCTTTTAATATTTTCGGATTTTCTTTTGCCCTCTCACCTATAACAAAAAATGTTGCTTTGACCTTGTACTGCTTAAGAACATCCAGAATTTTTTCCGTTACTTCTCCCGGCCCGTCGTCAAAGGTCAGGTAGCATTTTTTTGCATAATCGTTTATATAGATGTTGTCAAGCTCGCCCTCAAGGGGTTTGTAGCAGTTTTCCAGATAGTCCTCGTAGCGGATCTGACGGAGTCTGTCTGCCTTGATTTGTATTTCCCGTGTAGGTTTGGGCAGAATGATTTCACGGGATTTTTTTGTAGGTGTGTTTATTGCAAACGCATCTGCAAAAGCTTCCTTTGGCAGCCTAGATGCAAAAAATGCCCCTATCCCTATGAGGACAGCACAGATAATACCTGTTACGGTGTACAGCTTTCGCAAAAAATTGTCACCGTCGGCACGGCGTCTTTTGTGCGGGGAATATACCGACACAAAAAGCTGTTTTGGCATTGTCATAAACACACCTCCTTTTTCAAAAAATTTATCGTACATTTAATTATACAGTTTTTTTCGATAAATATCAACATTTTTCTATGGAAGATTTTTCGCTCATAAAAAGTACGTTCAAAGGCAAAAGTAATACGGAAACGAAATTGGAGGTTGAAAAATTTGAAATCCCAAAAAATTGTTTTTGGACTTTTGCTGGGGTTTGTGCTTGCTTTTTTCGGATACTTTTTTTATTGTATAAATTTTGTTATTGAGGATTCCTACACTGCACTGGAGGGTGGAGATTTGTCGGCTATGCTGCCGCCTTTTATCACCTCTGACGGCGGTGTTATGGAGACCTCCGGAGGCGGTCTGGGGGAGGAAGATGACCAATCTGTAACAACGGTAAACATAAAGGTTCTGGACTTATTTCCTGTGGCACAGGCAAGCGTAAAAACCCTGAAAACACCACATCTTAAGCCGTCGGGGCAGTGCGTAGGCATAAAAATTCATACAGGAGGACTTGTTGTGTCGGGCTTTGGGGACTTTGAAACGGATGAGGGCATGTGCGTATCTCCCGGTGCCCGTGCAGGACTGGAAGCAGGGGATGTGATAGAGGCAATAAACGGTGAGAGAACCACATCGGTTGTACACTTTACAGAGGTTTGCGACAAAAGCCTTGGCGATTGCTCCCTCACTGTGGTAAGAAAAGACAAAAAAGTGAATATAAAGGTTAAAGGCAAAAAATGTATTGACGGCCACATACGACTCGGTATATTTGTAAAAAATTCCCTTGCAGGAATCGGCACTCTTACCTTTGAGGAGGAAAACACCGGTGCCTTTGGTGCATTGGGACACGGCATAACCGAAAGCGGCACCGTTGTACCCATAAGGGAGGCATCTGTATACAATGCCGAAATACTCAATATCGTAAAAGGAAAAAAAGGCTCTCCCGGTGAGATAATAGGTGCCATAGATGAGGCTGAGGTTATGGGACAGTGCGTAAAGAACACCGAGGAGGGAGTGTATGGCAAGCTTACAACTTCGGGGGCATTTTTCCCAAAGGTAAAGGCTGCACCGTCATCCGAGGTGAAAACAGGTAAGGCACATATTATCTGCACAACAGATTCCGACGAAGGCGCAAGATACTATGAAGCTGAAATAATATCCGTAAACCATCTTCGCAAAAACAAAACAAAGTCCTTTGCCGTAGAGGTTACAGACAAAAGACTTATAGAAAAAACAGGTGGTATTGTGCAGGGGATGAGTGGTTCTCCGATACTTCAAAATGGTAAACTAATCGGTGCTGTGACACACGTTTTTGTAAATGATCCAACCAGAGGATATGGGATATTTATTGAGAATATGCTTTCGGAAGCAGATAATATCAAATAACAAAAATGCCCGTCTGCAAAATAATAGGCGGGCATTTTGTACATTAGATACCTGTATTAAATATTTTATCTGTTGAGAGATGTTTTTGCATGTGAGAGACATCATAAAAACCACATTCCTGAGCAATGTAAGACAATGTTTTGTTGGTGTTTTTTAAATATTCACGCGCTTTTTTTATGCGATATTGTTGAATGTATTCGTGGGGCGGGCAACCACAGATTTTCTTAAATTGCCGTATAAAGGTAGATCTGGACATGTTCATTCGATTGGATAGGTGTATAACCGTTAGCTTTTGATCAAAATTTTGATGTATGTAATTTAAACAATCTGCAATAGTCATTAATTCTTTTTTTGTTTGTAATTGGCTGTTATTAATACCTCGGTGTTCAGTAATCAGAATACAAAGATAACATAAAATCTTTTTTGCAATAGCGTTGATAAAGATGTTTGAGTTTTGCATGGAACTACAGTTTTTTATAATCTCAATGTCTTGCTTGACTTGCATAAGTTCATCACTCGTTAGAATCAAAAACATATTCTCTTTATAATGTGCCCGCAAATATGGTTCAGTTTCAAACAATAGAAAAAATCCTGCCGTTTTTTTAAATTCTCCAAAGCAGTTTTCTATAAAATCCCTATGAATCAGCATATGATATACATTGAGATTTTTTTGATTGATATACCCGTGTTTAATATACGGCGGTATTAAAAATACACAACCTGCCTTTGCGTGGCACGACATTTGTTCAATGTAGTGATATCCCTCTCCGGTTAAAACTATATTCAATTCATAAAAGCTGTGCGTGTGATAACCGATAGTATATTCATTATGTACAAATGATTTAATGTATTCGTACATCTCTGTTCCAAAATTATCAGAGTAACTCCAATGAGATTTGGATTCATGCACGGTTAATGAAGGAATTTTCATAAAACCATCCTTTTCGTGGAACATTTTTACTTATAAATTAGCATATTACTACTATAATTATATTATTTTTTTTATTATAATGCAAGTAAATTATAATAAAATGATAATAATTCGGGAGGAACCAGTATGCAAAAACGTTTTGAAAATCTCAATGAATTTTATGCAGCAGGTCTTTATGAAGAGCCTACAGCTTCCTTGTTTGTTCGCTTTTCAAGAGGAATAAGACGCTATCTGGAACACCGTGAAATGCCGGCGTATAATGGGGAACAGCTTTATCCGTGCGGTTCATTTTCGTCCGGGCTTTGTGTGGATTATAATTATTCATACACAGTAAACTTTTCCTGGAGCAGGCTTAAACAGAAAGATGAAATTGCAGCAAAAATGCTAAAAGAAGATTTTTCGGCATCTCGCTCTTTCTTGCCATCCGAGCATACAATAGGCGGTGCGATGTACACACACTCTTTTGCAAATTTCCGACGCATTATACGGGAAGGCCTTGATTCCTATCAAGAACGAGTAGAAAAAATGACAGAAACCGATATACGCAGCGGATTACTTGACGTTTTAGAAGGAATCAGATGTTTCCATAACCGCACTCTTAAATTGCTGAAGGAGAGTGGAGCAGCAAAGAGCCAATTATATATGGCGCTCGAAAAAGTTCCGTTTAAACCCGCTGATACACTTTATGAGGCTATCGTATGCTGGAACTTTACTTACTACATGGATGGGTGTGATGATATCGGACATTTGGATGCCGATTTGATTGACTTTTATAGAGGGGAAGACATGACAGATGTTTTCAGACGTCTTTTTCTGAATGTCGACGCCAACGATGGGTGGTCCGGCGCTTTAGGTCCTAACTATAATCCTTTAACATTACAATGTTTGCGCGCATGCAAAGGAATACGAAGACCAAGTCTGGAGCTTAGAGTAACACCGGATATGCCGCAGGAAATCTGGGATGCAGCAATTGAATCAATTAAATCCGGAGGAGGTTCTCCCAGCCTTTATAACGAAGACGCATATCAGACAGTGCTCGGTAATCTTTTTCCGCATATTCCAAAAGAGGACAGAATGCGTTTTTGTGGTGGCGGTTGTACAGAAACAATGTTAACCGGCATCAGCAATGTTGGCTCGTTGGATGCAGGGATTAATATTGCCCTTATCTTTGAACGAGTTATGCGAGAAGAATTGCCATATGTTGCGGACTTTGATACATTTTATCAGGTGTTCATCAGGAAGTGCCGTCAGGAAATTGAAAAAATATTAGATATTATAAGCGAGTCTCAGAAGATGCGTGCGCAGTATTGGCCGCAACCGATGCGCACCTTATTGATCGATGATTGCATTGAAAAGGAAAAAGATTTCAATAACGGTGGAGCAAGATATGCATGGAGTGTAGTCAATCTTGCCGGGTTAATTAATGTGATAGATTCTATGCTTGTTATTAGAAAAGTCGTTTTTGACGACAGAAAAATGTGTGGCGCGGAAATGCTGGAGCGCATAGATAATGGTGAAACTTTCTTCAATTTTACTGATATTCCACGTCATGGGACGGATTCGGATGAATCCAATGCAATGGCTTTAATGTTAACAGATGATATTTGCAAAGCATTTGATGGAAAAACACCCTATTTGGGCGGAAGATTTTTACCGGCTTCTATTCAGTTTACAACTTATGTCGATGCCGGGAAAGCAGTAGGCGCCACACCCGACGGAAGACGAGCCGGTGACCCTCTGTGCGATTCCATCGGTGCAATACACGGCAATGACAAGTCCGGTGTTACAGCCTTGCTTAACAGTGCTGCTTCTCTTTGTCAGCAAAAGCTGGCAGGCACACCCGTTCTTAATATAAAGCTGGACGCAAAGCAAACATCCAAGAGTTTAAAAGCACTTGCAAACGGTTATTTTAAAAACGGCGGAATGCAAATGCAGATTACTTGTGTAAATAAAGATGAGTTGCTCGATGCACAAAAGCATCCCGAAAAATATCCAAATCTTATTGTGCGTATCGGTGGATATTCAGAATATTTTGCACGCCTGTCGCCGCAACTGCAGCAAACAGTTATCAACAGAACCATGTACGAGGTGTGATTAAAAATGACAAATCAAGGAATTATATTTGATATTGCCCGATTTTGCCTAAACGATGGACCAGGAATACGGACAACAGTATTTTTTAAGGGGTGCCCTCTGCGATGTATGTGGTGTCATAATCCGGAATCGCAAAATAGTTATCCTGAGATTCTATATTCGCAAGATAAGTGTATAAACTGCGGTAAATGCCTTGAATCGTGCACTCACTTCTGTCATATCATAGAAGAAACGCATACTTTTAACCGCAGCTTATGTGTTGGGTGCGGAGTGTGTGCGCAAAATTGCACCGTCGGGGCTTTACGACTTGCAGGACAATATTACACCGTCGAAGAAGTTATGAGCGAGGTTATCCGGGATCGGGTATACTATGAAGAATCGGGCGGCGGATTAACCGTATCCGGAGGCGAACCATTAATGCAAATTGATTTTTTGGAATGCCTTTTAAAAACAGCAAAAAAAGAAGGAATACATACTTGTATAGAAACTTGCGGATATGCACCCAAAGAAGCTTTTGAAAAAATAGTACCATATACCGATTGCTTTTTATTCGATTGGAAAGAAAGCAACAACGATAAGCATAAACTTTTTACAGGCGTTGATAATTGCATCATTCACAAAAATCTCAGTTATTTAAATGACATCGGAGCAAAAATTGTGTTAAGACTACCGCTCATACCGGGATACAATGATACAGAAGAACACCTAAACGGCACGGCAAACCTTATAAATCAAAATAAAAACATTACTTCAGTTGAAATTTTGCCTTATCATCCGTTGGGAATTTCAAAGGTAAAAGACTTGGACAGAAAAAATAATCAAGCTTTACCCGTAATACCCGATAAAGAACTTCTCGATAAAGTCTTATCTGAAATACGTGAAAAAGTAAGTGTTCCCATCACTCTTTCCGTATGACTTTTTATAAAAATAAAATTTGTTGTCCGATATTGACATCACTTGTGACTGGTTCTCCGCTACTTCAAAATGGTAAACTAATTGGTGTTGTGACACACGTTTTTGTGAATGATCCAACAAGAGGATATGGGATATTTATTGAGAATATGCTCTCGGAATCGAAAAAATGAATAGAGCAAATGCCCGTCTGTAAAAACAGATGGGCATTTGCGTAATAGTGCATAAAATGGTTAGACTATTTTGCTTTTCAGTGATATAATAATATAAAAGGATGTGAAAAAATGTACAATGGAATTCAAAAAATTGAAGAGGTAATTGACTATATAGAATCAAACATTACCGACAATATAGATTGCACTGTTTTAGCATCAAAAATGAATTTATCGATTTATGAATTCAGACGCATATTTTCGTTCATAGTAGGATGTCCTGTGTCTGAATACATTCGCAGACGAAAACTGTCGCTTGCCGCCGCCGAAATTATGACATCGGATAAAGTGGATATACTGTCAATAAGCGAAAAATACGGATATTCAAATCAATCGGCATTCACAAGAGCTTTTGGTGAACAGCACGGTGTTTCGCCAAGTTCTTGTATCTATGACAAGCCATCAATAAATCTGTTTACACGTCCCAATTTTTCTGTGAGTATATCAGGCAGAGAGAATGTACCCTTCAGACTTATTAAAACCGATACATTTTATATAAAGGGATTTTCGGGCATATCTCCAATTATCGATAGTTGTTGCTGCGAAGATGTATGGAATGCTTTTTATGAAAGCGAAGTCCACAAAGCCCTTAGTACAGACAAGCTTTATGTTTCTTACCTGAATAAATGCAACAACGTAAGTTGCTGTATAGGAGAAAAATCAGATAACGGGCAAAAAATACCGGCGGCAAGGTGGGCATGTTTCACGCTGAATACTGTTGATGATGATGCCGTAAACGAAATATACTGCAAAATTATTTATGAATGGTTACCATCGGCAAACTTAGAAAAAGACGAAAATGTACCCACAATTGAGGTTTATCCGTTTGATATGTCAGAGGATGACTTTGAATGGGAGATCAGAATACCGATAAAATATCAGGAGGAACAGATATGTCAAGAATTGTTTTAATCACAGGAGCCTCAAGCGGCTACGGAAAGGCAACCGCAAAGGCGTTTAAGGATAATGGTGATACCATTATTATGACTGCCAGAAATTATGAAAATCTTGAAAAAGCAAGAAAAGAGATCGGAGGCGACTTTGCGTTTTCAATGGATGTCACAAACCCCGCTGATTGGGAAACTGCAGTAAATACAGTTAAGGAAAAATACGGCAGACTGGATATACTTGTGAACAATGCCGGTGGAGGTGTAACCATCAAACCTGTAAGTGATTTTACAATTGAAGAAATTGATAAAACAATTAAACTTAATCTTAACAGTGTTATATACGGTTGTCGTGCATTTGCCGATATGATGAAAGAACAAAAATGTGGTACAATTATAAACATTTCATCTGTTTGTGCACGTCAATGCTGGCCTACGTGGAGTGTTTATGCTTCTGCAAAAGCGGGTGTACTTAATTTTTCAAAAGGAATGTACCTTGAAATGCAGCCGTATAACGTGAGGGTAACATGCATTGTTCCGTCATCTGCAAGCACAGGCTTTCAGAGCGCTTGTAATATTGGCGAAACCACCGATAAGCTCTTGCCCGAGGATATTGCTGAAACGGTATTGTATGTAGCAAATCTTCCGCAACGTGCTGTTGTCGAGGATGTTACCGTGTGGGGTATTGATAAAGAGGTGAATCCTTTATGATTAAGGCTGACCGGACCATAAGAACCCAAGTGTGTGTTGTGGGGGCGGGAGCCGGTGGTACAGGATGTGTATACAGTCTCATAAAAAACGGAATTAAAACCGTTGTTATTGATAAAAATCCTGATTTTGGCGGTACTATGGTATTCGCAGGTGTAGATGGATGGGAACCCGGAGTCAGCCTTGATGGTATGCATTTGTTGTTAAAGGACGAACTTGAACGTATGAATGGTGGTCACACGGTTGACGGTGTTCCTAATTATAATATTTTTGATCCTTCTGTCGGTAAAGATTGGTTCAGGCATTCGCTTGACGAATATCCTTTGTGGTATCTTATGAATACCGGGCGCAGTTACGAGAATACCCTTGCCCGTTGCAGATTGTTAAATGCCAACGGATGGGGGAGATTCCAGTTTGATCCCGACTGTATGATAAGGGCGATTAATAATGTGATGATGCCTTATAAAGATAAGCTTGTCCCCTTGTTTGGCTATATATACAATTCTTGCTCTGCAAAGGATGGCAGACTTGGAAGTATCACTGTTTCAAACAGCAAAGAGAATGTACACATATCTGCAGATTACTTTGTGGATGCTACGGGGGATATTGTCCTTGCCAGGGATGCGGGATGTGCTTTTGACATTGGTGCGGAGGGAAAGGACGAATACAACGAGCCCTCTGCTGCCGACAGAAGCGACAGCATTAACGGCGTTTCATATGTTTTCCGTATATCGAAGTCAGATAACCCCGGGCATATTGATCAAATTCCTGCAACGGAGGGGGTTGATATTTCTTCGTGGGTTGAGACACGGATGAAGAAGACTATTTGTTACTGTGCACAATACCCGAATGGTGATATCAATATGAATATGCTTCCTACTATGGAAGGAAAGGAGTATTTCTCCCTTGGCAGCAACGCAGATGAAGTAGGAAAGGCAAGGGTATATGCCTATTGGAATTATCTGCAGAGAGAAAAGAATATGCATGGATGGTATATCAAGAAGATTTACAATGCAGGCATACGGGAAGGCTACCGTCTCAAAGGGAAATATATCCTTACGGAACAGGATTTGCGTGATGGAATATTCAAACAACCTAAAATAGGGCGTACGATTGCTCTGGCAGATCATTCTATGGATGTGCACGGAGAAAATGCATTGGATAAGGAGCTTGATGCTCCCTATGAGATTCCTATAGAATGTACTATGACTAATGAATTTTCTAACCTGTTTGTTGCATGCAGAGGAGCATCTTTTACTCATCTTGCCGCATCTTCTGCCCGCCTGACACGAACAATGCTTTCCCTCGGAGAGGGAGTGGGCGAGTATCTTTCCGAATGTTTGAAGTAAAAAATTAAATAATTTCAGACTGTCGAAGAACCCGACTTTGCATCAAGCAAAAATCGGGTTCTTCTTTGTTTTTATTAAAAATTCGACAAAATCAAATAATTTGGCTGTTACTACTGTTTCAAGAACAAAACCATTTTTATCGCAAGCCGTATGAGCCTCATATGCAAATTATTTGTGTAAAAAAATAACACTAAATTTATCCAAAAATCTGCCATTTTTCAAAGAAAAAGTAAAAATTTAATACTTTATATGATAAAAAAACACTTTCCTTTAAAGGTACTTTTGTTATATGCTTAGTGTGACAGGATTCGAACTAACATTGGTTTCACATGACAATTTTACCCGAAACTTCAGTAAATTCCTTGAAAATACAACAAGTATTATCTTCGCAATTTACTTTGTTTCAGAAAAAATTGCCTATGTGAAACTGCTATGCACCTGCCATCTTGAAATTTTTATTAAGATTTTGTGCGGCAGGTTGCAGGCGGGCTGACGCCCGTCAAAACCGACAAACTAAAAGCTTTTAAAAATTTCAGATGTCAGGCATTGAGAGTTCGAGTCCTGTCACACTAAATGATTGCAGATAACGGTTTTTTGAAAATACCAAGGAGGGACAATATGAAATATTTTTTAAAATATATACCAATATGTGCGGTATTGGCAGTTGTATTTTCCTTTGTTTTTTCTGTGCACGCTATAGCTTCTTCGGAAGATTATCATGATTACATTCCCGATGAGGGAAGAGGTGACAATCTGATTGCAGACAACACAAATCTGAATCTCTACAGGGCAGTAAATACACGAGTGGTACAGATAGACCCCGGAGAAGATTCGTCCGAAGTTAATTATATCTACATAGGTGACGGAAGCGGAAACGGTAAGTGGGATAACTTTTCCTACTACGGTACCGAGGGTACTTGGGCAAAGTCCACGGGGGGCGGCGCAGGGCAGACAAGCGGTTTTAACGGCTACTACCCCAATGGCCCCGAAAACTATGTTGTGGAATTTCAGATAAGAAATGCCGCACCGGAAATAAATCCCAATCCTGCTTTTACTTTTTCGGTGTTTACATCCCGTTTGGAGGGAATAACGGATAAACAGATTGTACCTGTAACAGAAACAGATAACTTTCAGACTGTAAAAACCGTGTTCAATACCGAACAGGAGGCGCCATCTTCCCTGTGGATGGCTCTGGGCTACGGCGGAGCCTCCTCCAAGGACTACCCCATACCAGGAACAACAGTGGCGCTGTATAAACCAAGCTTGTATGTAGCAGTGGAGAAGCCCCACGATATCATTGTTGAACCCCAAGAGAGCATTTCGTCTTTTATTCCGGGGCAAAGCTTTGTTCTTGATGCTTATGTGGTAAACCAGATAGGCATCATGGGAAATCTCAGACAAAACTTTGAGTGGTTTGCATTAAATGCCGATAAGACAGAGATTTTGTCCGATATAATTCTTGATGTTTCCGACGACACTGCAAGTGCGATGGTAACACTCGGTAAGGATACAGAACCGGGAACTTACTGTGTTACGGCAAGGTCAAAGGATTATCCTCAGATGGTGAGAACATTCTGTGTATCTGTGGGAGTTATGGAGGATTATATTCCGGGAGAAAAACCCGATGCCTCCGAAGGAGAGGCTGCCTTCAACATCCTTTCGGAGCAGAGTGGAGATGCAGTTGCTTTTGGGGAAAAATTAACTGCAGGAGCATCTGTTGTAAATCAGCAAAACCTTGAGGGAAATCTTAATCAGCACTTTGAATGGACACTTCTTGATAAATACCGTGCACCCTATCGGGGTGACTACTCTCTGGAGGTGTCGGAGGATACCTGTGAGGCAGTTTTTGCTCCGGGGGCTTCTCTGCCGTCAGGTGTATATTATATTGCGGCAACCTCCGCAGAGTATAATATGACAAGGCTCATAGGTCTTAGAGTTGTAATGGAGGGAATATCCTTCTATGTTTCTCCTGAGGGTACCGACAGGGGAGATGGAACTCTATCTTCACCCTTTGCCACTGTGGAAAAGGCAAGACATGAAGTATCAAAAATAAAAAATAAAGATGATTACAGATTTATAGAGGTAGTTCTCCGTGGCGGTGAGTACTTTTTTGGGGAAACACTGTTTATGGACGGTGATGACAGCGGAACGGAAAAAACACCTGTGGTATACAGGGCATACGAAGGTGAAAAGCCCGTAATAAAAGGCAGTGTTCCTTTGAATAGCCTGCAATTTGGGGAGGTTCTGGATCCCGAAACTGTTGCAAGACTCCATCCTGATGCGGTAGGTAAGGTGTTTTATATAAATCTTGCAGACGAGGGAATAGCAAAAGAAGATATTTTTGATTTCAGCCGGCATATTGCCACACTGTACTCCTTATCGGAAACCTATGAGTTCAATGCGATTTTTGCAGACGGCGTAAGCCAGACCTTGTCACAGTGGCCCAACGGACGAGAATATTCCCAAAGAGGCGATGCAATAGTTGACTATACATACAAAGACGAAAATGACAAGGATGTAAAGGTCAGCACAAGCTTTTACTATACCCAGTCCGAACCGGACAGATGGGAAAAGGCGAAGAACTGGTATATAGGTGCTTTTATCCCCTATGATTACTCCTATGCAAGGCTTTCGGTAGAATCTGTTGACACAGATAATAATATATTGAAGGTGCACGCTCCCGAAAACACAAAGAATTTTAATTTTACAAATAATTTTTCCAGAAGATGGAAGGCTTTTAATCTTTTGGAGGAGATAGATGTTCCGGGAGAATATTGTATAGATTCCGAAAATATGATTCTCTACTATTATCCTGCTGTGGATATGTATAGCATACGCATGGAAATAGCTGTTATGACTGATGACCTTCTGTGGGTAAACGGAGCGCAAAACATTCTGTTTGAGGGGATAACCTTTGCCCAAACCAACGGAAGAGCTGTCAGAATGACCGATGTTGTAAATGTGGATATAGACGGTTGCACGTTTGAGTCCGTCGGAGGAAGAGCGATTCATGTTACGGGAAGCCAAAAGGCAGAGACCAATCCGGATCATTGGCAGAGACAGGCGAAAAACGGTTCTTACAATACGGATATAACCAACTGCGATTTCTTTAATCTTGCAAATTCGGCAATTTCAATGACCGGGGGAGATGTGGACACTCTTACCCCTTCAGGCAATGTAATAGAAAATAACATTATAAACGGATTTTCCCTGAATACCCTTTCCAGCTCTGACGGAGCCATAGCCCTTGACGGTTGCGGTATAACAGTCCGCAACAACAATATTTCCGGCTCTCCGGGAATAGCCGTGAAGATAAACGGCAACGACCACAGAGTGGAATATAACGAAATTTATGATGTAATGCGGGAGGTTCAGGATGCAGGTGCCATTTATCAGGGGCAGAATTCCATTGCACGGGGCAGTGTAATTGCCTGCAATTACATTCATGATATGAGACCTCTTGACAGCAGTCTCAACCAGAGTGCACAGGTTGGAATATATCTCGATGACTGTCAGCAGGATCTTACGGTAAAAAATAATATAATAAAAAATGTAAAAATAGATTTCAATTCCAACGGTGCAGGGGCATTTACCTTTTCGGGAAACACCTCTGTGGATGTGGACAAATCCTGGAATTTGCTTAATCACAATCTTACAACGGGTTACACGGTTACAGCAGGATATGAGGGAAGTCTGGATTTTATCAAGGGACAGCTATATGACAGGGAACTGTACTACGGCAGATATCCGGAACTCAAAGAGTTTATTGAAAATGGAAAAAATCCAAAGCGTAACACCGTGGTAACCGATAACTTAACCGTTAATGCAGGCAAGACAAATATTGGGTCTCAGGATATTCTCTATGCAAAAATAAGCGGAAATGACAGCGTGGAAGACAGCGCATATTCTCTGTTTGTCAATCCCGAAAAGCAGGATTACAGAATCCGGACATCTTCCGAATATTGTTCCGAGGCAAGAGTTACCGAAGCATTTGATATAGAAAAAATCGGAACAGATGGCAAAAGAACGTTTAGCGTATCACCTTTCCGGCTTATTTATCCCCAAGACGGTGCAAGAACAGCAAAAACATCGGAGGGTATACGTTTTATCTGGGATAGTGCTTTTGGTGCAAATGACTACATTGTGACGGTGGCGACAGATGCCGATATGAAAAACACCGTGTTCACACAGAGAGTGAGGACAAACAGCTGTGCAGCTAATCTGCCGGAAACAGGTAAAACATATTACTGGACGGTTACTGCTGTAAATACATCAAGAGATTTTTTGAAAAACTCGGACAGGGTAAGCCCGGTAAAGAGGTTTGTTCTTGAAGATTTTGCTGACGATGTGACCTTTGGTGCTACTTCTGCGGTTGTAACCGACACTTCCTTAAAAATAAAAAGTGTTATTACAAACAATGCAGTGTGGGACAATGCGGACTTTACGGTTTACTTTACTGCCTACGGAAATAACTGTGCTGTGGAGGTGCAGGAATATAAGGTAAATATCTCTCCGGGGCAGACTGCGGATATATACCATGAATTTACAGTGGAAAATCCGGGAGATATTGAATATATAAAGATTTTTGTATGGACGGGAAATTCCCTGATACCCGCCTGCAAGGCAAGAGTAATTAACAGGTGATTGTAAAATGTTTAATTTACAATCGACTAATGTAATTAAATAAAGGAGAGGATTTTTATGAGAAAAAGTTTTGCGGTTGTACTGGCATTGATACTTGCAATCGGCGCATATGTTCCCGTTGGTGTGTATGCCGATGAAGTTTTGGTGTCTCAGGACTTTTCGGATTATGTTCCTTCGGAAGAAAGAACAGATAATCTAATTGCAAACAATATGGACCTCAATTTTTATCAGGCGGTTAATTCAACTGTGGTATCGGTAGTTTCGGGAGAAACTTCTTCCGAGGTCGACTATATTTACAAAGGAGACGGAAGCGGAAACGGCAAGTGGGATAACTTTTCCTATTACGGAACCGAGGGTACCTGGGCAAAATCCACAGGGGGCGGTGCAGGACAGATAAGCGGCTTCAACGGTTATTATCCCAATGGCCCCGAAAACTTTGTTGTGGAATTTCAGATAAGAAATGCCGCACCGGATATAAATCCCAATCCTACCTTTACATTCTCGGTATTTACATCCCGTGCAGAGGGCGTAACGGACAAACAGATTGTATCCGTCACACAGTCAGATGACTGGCAGACTGTGCAGACAGTGTTCAACACCGAACAGGAGTCCCCCTCTTCCATGTGGATAGCTATGGGCTACGGCGGAACATCCTCCAAGGAGTATCCTGCCATAGGAACAAAAGTGGCATTTAATAAGCCCAGCCTCTATGTAGCTGTGGAGAAGGCGCACAGTATAGATGTCACAGGGGAGAAGACAGTGGTTATACCCGGTGACAAATTTGAGCTTAACGCTACGGTAAAAAATCAGGTTGGATCAGAGGGCAACCTGAGTCAGGATTTTGAATGGCTCGCACTGAATTCCGACAGAAGCGCACTTGCAGAGGGCTTCGGATTTGAAAAAGGTGAGGACGGCTCTGTGACGGTAAGCGTGGGCAAAGATACTCCTTCGGGAAAATATGTGATACTGGCATCTCACACGGATGAGGAGTCTGTTGCCAAAGGTGTAAGAAAAGGTTACGAAATAGTTGTGGCACCTCACTTTATGGAGGATTCTGCTCCAGGAGAAGACCCTCTTTACGGAGTAAAAATTGACTGTGAGGG
Organism: Clostridia bacterium; assembly: GCA_045545635.1. GTDB lineage: Bacteria > Bacillota > Clostridia > UMGS1810 > UMGS1810 > RGIG8748. The sequence goes on from JAZQBI010000239.1 coordinate 29,745, forward strand.
CGAAACAACTCTGGGAATATTTGATACCCTTAATCTTTTTGCAACACTTGCAGACAGCACAGGCGAAGAGGGAACAAACGCTCAGGAATTTGACTGGTATCTGACAGATGCAGAAAGAACAAGCAAGCTCACAGATTGCGGAATAAGTCTGAATGTTTCCGAAGATACACGCTCTGTTTCGGTAAGCCTCAGTAATAGTACCGTTGAGGGCGAATACTGTATTGTGGCAGAATCCGTGGCAGAGGAGTCGCAAGGAATGCTCAAGGCAATAAGAATAACCGTGGATAAATCCGGAACAGTAGATGATATTATAGAACTTATCAAAGAAGACACTCCGGAGAATATAGAGAAAAATCTTGATGATTATATAGAAATCCTGGAGCTTACCGAGGATTATATTTCCAAAGCGGATGCAGAAGAATTTTCGCTCATTATCAAATCAGGCGCTCAGAAGGAAAACCTCGAAGACAAGGAAGATTTGCAGAAGTATTTCAGAAAAGCGGCGCTTACTGCTCTATACAACATTCCCCACGAATCCGTAGAGCTTTTTGGTGAGGACGGCAAACACAATTACGAGACGGATATAGGTGCAGATAAAATTGATGACGAAGAAAAGGGTATTACTCTCTACAGCGGTGCATTTGCGGAAATGAGCACAAAAGGCAAAGAGGAATACAGAAACTCTCTTGTGGGTAAAGATTTTGAAACCTACGGAGCTCTTTTTGAAGCAATAAAGGAAAATCTTCTCCTTACTGCAATTGCAAATCCCAAGGACGAGGGTACAGCATATCTCGATACCGTTATCACCAAGGAGAATCTTGCACTTTTCAACATCGAGGCAGACAAATATTTTGACCTTGAAGGTGAAAATGCCAAAAAGTTCAAAAACGACTATCTCAGAGGAAAGAGCTTTACTCTGAAATCTCTTTCCGAGCTCCTTGAAAAGGCAGAGGAGCTCACCACGGAGGAAGAGGAAGAAGAGGAAGATAACAACAGAGGCTCCGGCGGAAGCAAGGTAAGCTTTGGCGGAGGCGGAGGAGGGAACTCCGGTTCTTCCGGCGGTAAGGATGAACAGAAAACCGAAACTGCTTCCGAGGAAAAAGAATTCAAAGATGTACCTGCATCCCACTGGGCGTGCGGAGATATACATTATTTGAGGAAAATAGGAATTATAAACGGTGTCACCGAGGATACTTACCTCCCGGATGCTCCTGTTACAAGAGAGCAGTTTCTTAAACTCATTATGGAAGCATTTAAGTTGAAAACAGACAGCGGAGAATCTTCCTTTAAAGATGTAGAAAAAGATGCATGGTATGCTCCTTATGTGGCAGGGGGTGTAAAACATGCCATAGTCAAAGGCAAAAGCACCGATACCTTTGGAGTAGGAGAAGCCATTACAAGGCAGGATGCATGCGTTATGATAAACAGAGCTGTTTTTTCTGGAGATAGCGGGGAAGAGAGTTTGTCTTTTGCAGATGAGGATGAAATATCAGATTATGCAAAGACTTCCGTATCCCTTCTTGCCGGATACGGCATAGTAAACGGTGTTGGCGAAAACAAATTTGATCCCAATGGAATATGCACAAGAGCTCAGGCGGCAAAAATCATAGCCGGCACACTGAGTATATGCAATTCTCTTGGTATAGGGAGGTAAAAAATATGCGAAAAATTCTGGCATTTGTTCTGACACTTGCAGTTATCGCAGGTATGCTTACCGTCCCTGTCGGGGCAAAAGAGGCAGAGAATGAACTTTCTGTTATGGAAGAGACTCTCATAGGTCTTGGTGCCGCAGACAGGGAAACATACAATTCCGATTCGTATCTCAGCAGGGCGGAATTTGCTTCGGTTATAGCATCTTTTTGCGGTCTTGTGCCGGAGAACCGTGGTTATCTCAAAGCTGTTGAAACTTCCTTTGGTAATGATAACAAAGATGAACTCATTACATCGGACAGCAGCAGGGTTTTTGATGATGTAGACTCAACAATGAAAGAATACGATGCAATAAATGCCATGTATGCATCCGGCTACATGAGAGGAATCACATCAAATCTTTTCGGTCCCCACTACGATATGACGGCAGCCGAAGCGATAAAGGTTCTTGTTTCCATGCTTGGCAGAGACTACTTTGCTAAATACGAGGGCGGATATCCCAAGGGATACATGGAAGTGGCACGAAGCATAAAGCTTACAAGCGGACTTTCCTTGGGAGAAAACGATTTTGTTACATACAAAGATGTATTTACTCTGATTTACAATGCATTCAATATAAGAGTCTATGAAATGACATCTGTAGGTGCCGACGGTGAGGCAGAGTACACGCTAAGTGACAAAACCTTTCTGGAGTACTGTGCGTCCATATACACCGCAGAGGGAAACATGACAGATAACGGTATAACAACATACTACGCTCCTTCCGCTGTAGACAGAAACATGGCAGTTATAGGCGGAGTTACTATGTACACGGATAATGCAGGATATGTAAGCGGTTATCTGGGAAGGGAGCTTACTGCATATTACAGGCAGGACAAGAGTGGAAAAAACCATCTTATATATGCCTTCGGTGAAGAGGCTGACACATTTTCTCCCGATGATTTTATAAGCTACAGTTCGTCTGCCATAAAATACCACGACAAAAACGGCAGAATTGTAACTGCACCGCTTTCGGGAGCCAATGTGATATACAATAATACCGCACTTGACCGATACACCGAAGATACCTTCCGTTTTCTGTTTGGAGATATAACTCTGGTATCCACCAAAGGCGGAAGTAAATACGATATTATTATTGTCAATGATTACATGACAGGAAAAGTAAACAAAATTGACAAAGCAGGAAAAAAAGTTTATTCCGATACTCTCTACAAGGGAATGAACACCATAAAAACGCTTGATCTTGAAGAAAAGGATGGAAAGACCGTTATCATTACGGACTCCCGGGGAAACATCGTTGATTTTGATGCCGTAAATGTAGGAGACGTAATAGGCGTTGCCAAAAATGCCGACGGAAGCTATATAAACATCAGGGTATGCTCGGCATCGGTTCCCAATTTTGAAGTTTCGGACTATTCTGTTTCCGATGTACTTACAGTTTCCGACGGCAAATCTGAATATACTCTCAAGGGAGCAGGCAGACTTTCGGAGACAGTTGTCATCAAACCGGGAGAGCTCTATGACTTGTATCTTGATACGGATGGAAATCTTGTATACATAGAGGCACTGCTTGACTCAACAAATCTCAAAAAGGCAATTCTTACAGACGTAGGTCATGTATCCGACGGGCTTGACGATATATATGCGGTAAAGCTCTATACTCAGGACGGAGAGCTTAGTGTATATGAGATGGAAGAAAAAGTGATTATAAATCACTCTTCTTTAAAATCAGACAAGGCAATTTCCGAAATAAAGAATGCAGTAGGAAAGGCAGTTCTGTACAGAGTGGATAATGAAAAGGCAACCCTCAAGGCAATAGTTACTCCTCTGGAACTTGGTGCAAATGACAGCGACAAAAGAGGATGGTATGCGGTTGTTCCCCACATAAGGCTTTCTGCCGAGGAAGGGGAGAGCGAGGCGGATTTCAAAAATTATCTGAATACAACTGCTATCGGAAACAAGTTTGTATTTGAAAGCAACGGAAATATGCTTGACAAGTCGTTGAGATACAACGAAAAGATCGCTACTCTCTTTGCTGTGCCTGCCACCAAAGGGGAGTATGATATGGAAAAGAGATTCTATGTAAACAAGCTTATGATGGAAACCAACAAGGGATATTGGCTTAATGCTTACGATACAGAATCGGATGCCATAGCTCCTGAGGTAATAGTGTTTTCTGCCGGAGGCGGAGCAGCATCGGGCGACAAGGTATCGGAAAGAAAGGCGTTTGTTATTTCCAAGGTGGTAAATACCCTCAATTCCGACGAGGAACAATCAAAGGCATTCAAGGGATTTCTTCTGGATGCCGATGTGGGAAGCGTAAGTGAGATTACGGTTACTCTCAGTACCGATGCGGAGTTTGTAGACAGAGAGAACAAGGTCGGAGCACCCCGGGTGGAGCTTGAGGCAGGAGATATTATCCGCTACGGAACAAACTCCGCCGGAGAAATATCTTCACTGTTTGTTGCTTATGACATGGACAAGGAGACGGCATATCCCTTTGCCACTTCTTCTCTTGATTGGTACGGCGGAGATACTTACAGCGGATATGTCTACAGCATAGACGGCGATTATGTGCGTCTTACAGCAGATGAGCCCCATCTTGTGCCCGTTGACGCCAACGAGCAGTTTGCATATTTTACAACCAGAGATTCCTCTGTTGTTCAGTCTCTGGGGAAGAAAATCCTTGTGGTAGAAAAAACCCGAGGCGGTGTCAGCGTCCGTCAGGGCACAAGGGATGATATCGTAAGCTACAAAGATACGGGAGACCTTGGAAAAGGCGGTTACGACAGATTTGTAGGCATTGAGTATTCCTGGGGATATACCATAGCCGATGTTATATATAAATAATTTTAGTGAGGGTGAATAAAATGAAAAAAAGATTAATTGCAATAATATGTGTTCTGGTGCTTGCACTTACAATGTTTGCAGGTTGCGAAAAGAAAAACAGTGATGGAGGTATCACAGAGCTTTTGTGGTACATACCCGGTAACGCACAGCCCGATCAGGCTGCTGTAATGGAAGAGGTCAATGAGATTCTTGCAGACAAGATAGGAGTAAAACTCGATATTCAGTTTATACCGTCCTCTGCATATTCCGAAAGAATGAAGATGACTATGGCATCGGGTGCCGAGTATGATTTATGCTTTACCTCCAACTGGCTCAATGACTACAAGCAGGCAGTGGATAACGGAGCACTCTATGACCTTACAGACCTTATAGACGAAGAAATTCTCGGAGTGGTTCCAGAGAGAATTATGAAGGGCGCAGAGATGGACGGCAGAGTTTATGCTGTTCCCAATATGCAGATTATGGCTCAGCCCCTTGCAGTATACGCAAGAAAGGATCTTCTTGACAAGTATGGCTTTGACCTTCAGACAGTAAATCACATAGAGGATATCGAACCTTTTCTGGAAATGGTGAAAAACGGGGAGTCCGGTATATTCCCTATAAGAACAAGATGGGCAACATCCTTCTGGGTAAACGAAAATTGGGCAGAAATGCAGGGATGCGGTCTCTGGTTTAACTACAACACCCACGAATTTCTGCCAAGCTTTGAGGTTCCGGAATACAAGCAGTATGTAAACACAATGCGTGACTGGTACAGCAAAGGGTACATCCGTTCCGATGTTTCAAGCGTAGGTGATGATACTACCGATTCCATGCAGAATAAATATGCAGTTCAGATGACTACCTACAAACCCGGTCAGACAGGCCCCGAAAACCAGACAAACTGCGAGTACGAGCACAAGATACTCCTTACACTTCGTATGTCGGAGACAGCTTGCCGTTCCACAATGACCGGTATCAGCATAACAAGCAAAAATCCCGAAAAGGCATATGAGCTTATCAAGCTTGTAAATACAGACAAAGAGCTCTACAACCTCATCTGCAACGGCATAGAAGGAAAACACTATGAGCTCACAGAGTCAGGCAAAATAATTCCTGATGAAAAATCAGGCTATTGCCCCAACTGTGACTGGAAAGTGGGATGTCAGTTCAACGCACTTCTTGACGAAGGTATGCCCGACGATGCATGGGAGCAGACCATTGCTCTCAATGATTCCGCAGAAACAAGCCCCTTGTCCGGATTTACCTATGACGATTCCGAAACCTCCCTTGACATCAGCAACGTTACTGCGGTTATGAGCGAATACAGCGATTTTATAACAGTAAAGGATTTTGACAAGTACCTTTCCGATTACACCGCAAAGCTCAAAGAGGCAGGTTCTGACAAGCTTTACGATGATATAGAAAAACAGGTTAAAGCATTTCTTAAAGAAAACAAAATAAAGCCTGCAAAGGACTGATAATATATGCAAGCACTGTTAAAAGAAAGAAATCTTCCTCCCTTTCTTTCCAGGGAGGAAATGCTGGAGATTCTCCAGAGAGAGGAATACGGATATATGCCTCCAAAGCCGGAAAAAGTGATTTTTTCCACGGCATACACAGAGAGACAGTACAAGACAACGGCTACTTTTTGTGCAGGCAAGGCAACATGCAGGAGGATTATGATAACCTCATTTTTCGGAAAAAACAGCTTTAGCTTTCCCGTGACGGCGGTTGTTCCCACAGCCCAAGGTCCGCATCCTTTCTTTGTACATATTAACTTTCGTTCAAATGTGCCTGATATCTATATGCCAACTGAGGAAATTGTGGATAACGGCTTTGGGATTATCTCCTTTAACTACGAGGACATAACTCTGGATGACAATAATTTTAATACAGGGTTTGCCGCAGTTTTGTATCCGGACGGAAAGCGTAAGCCCCACGACTGCGGAAAGATTGCCATGTGGGCGTGGGCGGCTCTCAGAGCCATGGACTATGCTGTTACCGTGGATGAATTTGACAAAAACTGTGCAGTGGTTTGCGGTCATTCAAGACTTGGCAAAACCGCACTTCTTGCGGCGGCAACCGACGAGAGATTTACCCACGCTTATGCAAACGGCTCAGGGTGTTCAGGCGCCTGTATAACAAGGGAAAAACGCGGCGAAAGAGTTGCGGACATCTGCCGTAACTTTCCTGCATGGTTTTGCGAAAACTACAAAAAATATTCGGGCAAAGAGGCGGAAATGCCCTTTGATCAGCATTTTCTTGAGGCACTTATTGCTCCCCGGTACCTTGCAGTGGGAAGCGACAACGACAATGAGCTCTCCGATGCTGTTTCGGAAATGCTCACCTGCGTTGCAGTAAGTGAAGTTTACGAAAAAATGGGTGTTCCGGGCTTTGTATATGACGGAAACAAACCTGCTCACGGAACCGTGTGGCACGAGGGAAGAGTGGGATACCATGTGCGAAAGGGCGTTCACTACTTTGACCGCTATGACTGGAATATGCTTATGAGCTTTGTAAAAAAGCATAAGTGACCGTAGAAAGGAGAAGATTATGAACAGACGAATTATCTCCGCAATATTATTATTGATTTTTACCTTTGCATCCATACCCTTTGGTGCATTTGCATCGGGAGAAGATACTGTGCTGTATGTATCTCCCCTTGGAAATGATTCTCACGACGGAAGCATTGACAGCCCCCTTGCCACCCTTGCCGGTGCAAGGGCGAGGGTAGCCGCCTTAAAAAACAGCGGTATCTATGTAAAAGAGGTTATATTCCGTGGTGGCGACTATTATATGAGAGAAACGGATTTTACACGGGCGGACTCGGGAAGAGAGGGGAAACCTATTGTGTACAGGGCATACGATGGCGAAACACCCCGTTTCAAAGGTTCTGTAGCTCTCAAGGTGTCGGATTTTGCCCCGGTAACAGATAAAAAGGTTCTTTCAAAGGTAAAGGAAAACGTAAGAGACAGGATTATAGAGACAGACCTTACAAAAGCAGGGCTTTCCCGTTCGGATTTGTTTGAACCCAATATAACCTCCGCTACGTCTTATGCCCTGAACGGAAGTAACAGCGGTGATTACAACTCTGTGTTTATAGACGGCAGTGAGTGTCAGATTGCACAGTGGCCCAACGGCAGAGATTATGCTTCCTGGACATCAAATGTCAATAACTACACCGTAACCTATGCAGAACCGGAACCTGATAGCTGGGCAAAGGAAAAAAACTGGTGGATTCTGGCATTCAACAGCTCAGACTACGGTATGACAAGGGTTACACCAACCAAGGTGGATCCTGATGCCAAAACTATTGCAGTTCCGAGCAATATCAGACTCAATAACCGTTTCAGCAAGAGATGGAAGGCGTATAACCTTCTTAGGGAACTGGATATGCCGGGAGAATACTATATAGACCACGACACAATGAAGCTCTATATGTATGTTCCCCACAGTATTGCAGCTTCCGTGGTGGAGCTCTCTGTGGAAAATTATGCGCTTCTTGATATAGCAGGAACTTCCGATGTTGTTTTCCGCGGACTCAGTTTTGAACAGACAAGAGGTAACGCCGTAAGAACAACAGACATAAACAATGTGGATTTTGAAAATTGCACTTTCAGAAATATCGGTGACAAGGCAATAAGGCAGACTGCCTCCAAAAAGGTTACAACAGGTTCCTCTCACTGGCAGGCGGCATACGGTTATGCAGACGGTGCATACAACTGTGATATCAGAGGATGCTATTTTGAAAATCTTGGTTCCTCAGCAATCTATGCCACAGGCGGAAACCAGGATACCCTTACATCCTCGGGCAACATTATAGAGGACAATATCATCTGTGCGGCAAACCAGAGGTATGTCATAGACTCGGCTCTGGTGTTTACGGGATGCGGAATTACTCTGAGACGTAATGTAATTACCAAATCCAGTCAGCATGGACTCCAGATATACGGCAACAATCATGTTATCGAGGACAACGAGTTTTCCGATGTGCTCCGTGAGGTTGCCGATGCAGGTGTAATATATCAGGGACAGAATCAGCTTAGCCGAGGTAACACAATACGGAGAAATCTCATCCACAATGTAAATCCCAAGGACACCAGACTCATTTCCGGTACTTGCGGTATCTATGTGGATGACCGCCAGCAGGGAAACACCATAGTAAATAACTTTGTAATAGGCATAAAAGGAAACGGCTATAACTCAAATCAGGCATCTGCAATGAACTTTGCAAACAACATAATTGTAGACTGCAGAAAGGGATGGGCGTTCCATCAGGACGGCAGTGCGGAGAAGGACGTGTTTGATAAATCCGAATGGGGTACCATTCAGGATATGATAGACGATATAGCCGATCCGGAGCTGTACTTCAAGGCATATCCCGACCTCAAAAAGTGGTATGACACCAAGAATAACCCGAGGACATACACCAAGATAAAGGAAAACCTCCTTGTAAACTGTGAGCAGACAGCCATAGGCACGGAAGAAGCGAGATATGCAACCATCAAAGACAATGTGATACTGGATTCCACCGATGCTTTTGTGGATCCCCAAAACGTGGACTACCGTTTGAAAAGTGATTCTGAGCTTGCCAAAAAGCTCCCGGGTTCTCTTACCGATGCCAACTATGATATAGAGAGCAACGGTACTGTGACAGACAGGATATTTACAGGGGAAACAAATCCCTTCCGCCTGTTGTATCCACAGAACGGTGCTACCGTATCTCCCACATATCTTCAGCTTTACTGGCAGGATGTGGGACCTGCAAACCAGTACAGGTTGGAAATTGCAACGGATCCGAAATTCCAAAACAGAGTGTATGACGGCATTGTTTACTTTAATATTTTTGATGCGGATATGCTTTCTCCCAATACCAGATACTTCTGGAGGGTTACCGCCCAGAATACAACCCGTGATTTAAAGTGTGAGTGGGGACACAGCGGAAATGTGCATAGCTTTGTCACAAGCAGATATACACCAATCAAAACGGAAAATATCGAGTATGCAATTTCGTCTGCAGAAGACAGGATGACATCCGCTGTTGAGGGTGCAAACCCCGGCGCGTACAAGCCGGGCAGTATCGACACTATCGGAAGATACATAGACCTTACAAAAAAACTTCTCAAACTGCGTACGGGAATGCTCGGGCAGAACGTTATTGACGCAAGAACTTCGTATATAGGAAATTATTTCAAGAACAAGGCACTTATAAATAAAGGCTATGTAAATCTCTTCGATTTTGCCGACCCTATGTACTGGAACGGTAACATAACCAAAGTCAGCGACGAAATGATATCTCTGGAGACAGTGAATACTGTTGCCGGAACAAGGGGATTAAGTCATATGTCGGGTTCGGTTGTGTTCTGCTTTGATGCAGAGGTTACAGCCAACGGCTACAACGGTATAGGACTCAACATGGACAGCACAACCACTCTCCACACAGGCTCCAACAGAGGATACTTCCTGTGTATCAAAAAAGATCTCATAGAACTCCAGAAAACAGACGGAAGCACCAACTCTATTGTGGAAGTGAAAAATGTTGCCATAGGCGACGGTTCAAGACACTCAATCCGTTTCGGACTCATTAACACATCTGTGGGCAATCTCGTAACGGCAGTTATAGACGGTGAGACTGTGTTTGACTATATTGATGTTACAGACACTGCGCCAAGCGACCTTTCGCTGGAGTTTGGCCTCAGCACTTCATCCAGAGAGGGTAACTGCACCAAGCTCTATCCCTCCGACGAGATTCCGTCGCAGGAAGAATTTGATGCACTTGTAAAAAGAGCAGAAATAAAAGCGGCAAAAGCTGTTATGGAAGCCTTCCCCAAGGATTTCAGTGATATAAGCTGTATCAAAAGCGGAGTCGGTGTGATACTTACCGACAAAGGCATAACAGATGTATCATATGCCACACCTGAGCTTATTGGCGACAGTATGATGGTTCCTGCCGAAGCCCTTTGGGATACAATGGGTATCTCAGCAATAACCGATGGCAAAAGTCTGACACTTACTAAAGACGGAAAAACTGCAGTCTTTGCCGAGGGAGAAAGCAGCTATAAAGTTTCGGGAGAAACAATGACTGTCAGGGAAGTTCCTTTCAGCAAAAACGGACACATCATGGTTTCCATGCTGGATATCAAGGAAATATTTGATTACGAACTTACTGACGACTGGATTAACAATATGGCAATTGTGTCAAAAACAGGCTCGCTTAATATTGTAAATGATTCGGCAATTATCTCAAAGGTGGTTAAGGTTATGGATTTTGTTGCAAAATATACAGATACCTTTTAGGAGAGTGTGACTATGACCTTGGTAGAGGAAAATAACAAGTATTATATTTCGGGCAGGATTTCTGTTATGATAGCCCGTAATCCCAATGGCGTAAACGAAACAATGCACAAACACGATTTTATCGAAATTGTGTACATGCTGAAAGGTGAGTGCGTTCATACGGTGGATGGTAAGGATTATGAGGTAAGTCACGGGGATATGCTTGTAATAAACTACAACCAGACTCACAGCATTCGCTCAGATAGTCCCCTCGTGTATGTCAATATTCTCATTAAACCGGAATATGTCAACGAAAGCCTTGCGAATTCCGAAAATGCGTTTTCTCTTCTTAATCTTTCCGAATTCAAGGATTTTGCAGAAATTCTTGATAAAAACAAAGTAAAAATACGCTTTTTTGGAGATGAAAAAAGAAAGACGGAGGATGTAATCACATCCCTTCTTGAAGAAATGAAGGCAAAAAATCCGGGACATGAGCTATATGTGCGTTCACAGTTCAACATACTTCTCCTTACGATTTTCCGTAAGATGTCTTTGAATCTGGAATCCAAAGTTTACGACGTTTCGGAGGAACTTCTGGATTATATTCGTTCCAACTGCACAGAAAGACTCACTCTCAATCAGCTTGCGGATATGTGCTCCTACAACTGTGCATATTTCAGCAGACTTTTTAAGGAATATGCAGGACTTACATTTACCCAGTATTTAAAAAAATGCAGAATTGAACGGGCAAAATATCTTATAGAAACCACAAATATGAAGATAACAGATATAGCCTATGAAGTGGGATATGTGAACAAAACCAAGTTTTTTTCACATTTCAGAAGTGTTTGCTCCATGTCACCCTTAGAATACAGAAAAAGTATAAATTGAATACTTTTCCGTAATCAAGGGCACTTTCTGATTTGCCGCGCTTTGGCATATACTCGGTTTATAAAATTATCAAAAGAGGTTAATTATGACATACAGTATAAAAATCAACAAACAAGAATTCAGAAGTAAGCTTCACGGCTGCTGGATGGGCAAGGCAATAGGCGGTGCCATCGGCATGCCCTACGAGCTTACAAAGGATATAAACAATGCCACGGGTTTTTCCACCCCCAAGGGAGAGCCTGTTCCCAACGATGACTTGGATCTTCAGCTTGTATGGCTTGTGGCAATGGAGGATCTGGGGCCGAAAGCACTTACCGCAAATGCTCTTGCGGATTACTGGCTCACCTACATTCCTCCCCACTGGAATGAGTACGGAGTTTGCCGTGCCAATATGGAAATGGGACTTTTGCCTCCTCTTTCCGGACATTTTAAAAACAAGTGGATACACTCCAACGGAGCATGGATACGTTCTGAGATATGGGCTTCTCTCGCACCCGGAGTTCCCAATATAGCTATGAAGTACGCCCTTATGGATGCCTGCCTTGACCACGGCCTCGGAGAGGGAACATATGCGGAGATGTTTACCGTTACCATGCAGAGCTTCGCTTTCTACGAGACAGACGTGAGAAAGCTTATAGAAAAAGCACTCACATATATTCCTGCAGATTGCCGTGTTGCACAGAGCGTAAGGCTTGTGCTGGAGTACTACGACAGCGGAAAAAACTGGCAGGATGCCCGCAATGCTGTTGTTAAGATGAATGAAGACCTGGGACTTTTCCAGGCACCGGGTAATGTGGCATTTACCGTTATAGGTCTGATTTACGGTGAAGGCGACTACAAAAAGAGTGTTCTTTTGTGCGTAAACTGCGGTGACGATGCAGACTGTACTGCAGGAACCTGCGGTGCTCTTCTGGGACTTATGCACGGTACGGATTTTGTGCCCGAAGACTGGAAGGAATATATAGGTGACAGGATCGTTACCATGAGTGTGGACGGTTCATACATATTCCGTCTTCCCAAGAGCTGTACGGAGCTTACAGACAGAATTATCGACCTTATGCCTTCGGTTATGAAAATGTACGGTATAGATGTTGAATATACCGATGACGCTACGCAGACAGAAGAAATAAAGAATGCAAAAATTCTTGACGGATACGCACAGCAGATTTTTGACAGAAGTCCGTATTCTTTTGAAATATCCACAGGGCTTCATACAGATGCACTTGTTGAGTACGACTGCGAGCCTGTGGTAAAACCCAATTCCGATTTCAGGGTAAGGATAACCTTTACAAACAACCGCCTCAGTGCCCATCACTACAGAATGGATGTGTTTCTCCCCGAGGGATGGACTGCAGACTATGACAAGACCTGCTTTGCAGACCAGCGCACAAGACTTACGAGCAACAAATCCAAGTGGGAAGTGACAATTCATGTGGGAGAAAATGTGGACGTGGTAAACCGTATACCTGTTATGGTTTCCACATCATCACACGCTGTTCCTGTCATGATTCCGATTGTTCTTCTGGGTTAAATCAGCTATTGCAAATTGCTTTAACTATATTTTAGTCGATTACAAAATGTTTAAATGCCTGCAAAATGGCATTTAAATGAGGAATTTTATTAAATTCAAGGAGGAAAAAACGATGAAAAAATTAATGGCTTTATTTGTTGCCGTGATTATGGTAACAACGCTGGCACTGCCGGTAACAGGTGTTCTGGCTCAGGAAACCCTGACACCCGATTATTCCGACAATGCAACCGTTGACAAGGGTAATATCATAAAAGACCCGGATAATCTTGGCCATTTAATGAACAGCAACAGCCATGGAACCTTTGCAGAAGCTGTGGAGGGAAGCCACATAACATGGCAGGATACCACAGTAAATGCCGAGACAGATGCATCCTTTGTGG
>JAZQBI010000240.1:0-8272 GCA_045545635.1 Clostridia bacterium
AAATAAAAAAACTTAAAATTATTAAAATTTAAAGAAAAATAGTAAAGTTTCGTTCATATGATTTTGTTAGATATATTGCGAGATTAAGGCGTTTATTTGTTTTTGTTTACATGGGCGAGGCATTAAACATTATTACGGAAAAGTTGAATTCAAAAAAAGTTATGACAAACGGTATTAATTTGTAATGTCATATATTAATCAAAGAATTTGTAAGAAGATTTATCTCAAAATTTGATCAGTACTAATTAACAAACGTCTTTAAAATTCTGCATTAGTGCAAATTTTAAAGGCGTGTGTCTTTTAGATACATATTAATTAAGTGAATTAAAATTATTTATTACATTTAAGGCTTTTTTGGCACCGTCTTTCAAAAGGTCATAAGCCGTGCATGCAAGGATTTTTGATGCAAAAATATAGACGGCTTCTTTATCGGTTATTGCAAACTCCCTGCTGTGAAGTGCACCCGAAAAACCTCCCATAGTAGGCTGGATAACAGGCATTATTTCACTCAGGTCTCCCATATCGGTAGAGCCTGTCATATCTATATTATGATATATATTTTCCGCAGGAGTGAACATTAGTGCGTTCTCTTCAAAAACTGCAGAAAGGTTTTTGTCCTGATAAAGCGGTTTAAAGCCACGTACATTTTTTACGGTACATTTTGCGCCTATAGCCATTGCCCCTGCCTTTACTGCATTATCAACCTTTTTGCAGGCATCTTCAATGGCTTTTGAATTTGCACCTCGCACATATGTCTCTATAACTGCCCTGTCGGGAATAACATTTACAATATCTCCGCCGTTGGTAATTATAGGATGGATTCTTATTCTGTCTTCATCTCTGAAAGTTTCACGGTTTGCGTTTATCCCCATGAGACCGAGCATTGCAGCATTTAGCGCATTTATACCGTTGAATGGCTCGCTTCCGTGTGCCGCCTTGCCCTCATAGGTAATCTGCTTGGTTTCAAAACCTAGACTTGAACCGTCTATATACACATTAAACGAAGGCGTAAGCGCATGAGAGTGAATCATCATTGCCATATCTATATCATCAAATTCACCTAAGTGAATTAATTCCTGCTTACCTGCCATATAGGTTATTCTGCCATCTTGGGCAAGTTGACCGCGATATTCAAGCTCTATAAATTCCTCTGCAGGCACGGCAAAAAAGGTAATCTTTCCGTCTATTTCATCAAGCACTCCGCTTTTTATAATTCCATATGCCGCACCTATCATAGAGGCAATCTGAGCATTATGACCGCATGCGTGTGCGGCACCGGTTTCTTTGTCGGCAAAGGGATGCTCAAAGCATTTTACCGCATCAAGCTCACCTATGATGCACACATTAATCTTTGCATCCTCTCTGCCAACAGTTGCCTTTACACCGGTTAAGGCAAGCTCAGACTTATATGAAATACCAAGCTTTTCAAACTCCTCTTTTACACGCTCACTTGTTTTATATTCTCTGTATCCCAATTCGGGGTTACGCAATATGTACTCGCCGCAATCTATGATTGCATCCCTGTTTTCATCTATTGCTTTTAAGATTTTTTCTTTCATAATAATCATCCTCATCTGCAAATTACAGGCTGTCAATTTTTGACAGCCTGTATTTATTATAATCTTATAACAACAACTCCCGAAAGATTGTCCGCACCGCCAACTGCAAGATACTTACCGTTGGGGCTTATACACATGGTGGTTGCATTAAAAATACATACGTTACGTCCGTTTGGTGCAAATGCCTTGGGTACATAGCCAAGCTGTTCAATACCATTTTCATCATCATACTTAAACATATTGGCTCCGCCCTTTTCATATCCGGCTATACCGTATACAGTATCACCTGCTGCAACAAGCGAATTTACACTTCCGCAAGGAGTTACGGCACCAAGGCTCTTAACTTTGCCGTCTTTGATTTTTGCAAGCATCATATCCTTTGTACCTACGATAACCGAACCGTCCGACATTTCCACCGAAGCATTTGGAGTTGCAAGATACTGTCTGCCTGCCATAAACGGAAGCTTTATATCCTCGCTTACGGGAGCTTTAATTTCATCTGCTTTAACAAATTCGTGCGTGTTTATGATTTTTTCACCATTTGAAAGGTTTACATCTATTTTGTATGTCTTTTCCGTACCGCAATAAATGGAAACATTCTCGTTATCCTGCCATTCGAGCTTGTTTACGCAGGTGTTTTCTCTTCCGATTTCCTCCCAGTAGCTTATGGCTTTTACCTCCGCATAGGGTTTAATGTAATAGTTGTCTCTAAGAAATCTTTCCATTTCCTGCTCAAATTCGTATTTTTTGCAATATCTGTTAAAGCACTTTTCAAAATCATCCTTGGGATAATACTCCCAACATTTTTCGGGAAAAACAATATAGTTCATATAGTCGTGCGAGGGTATTCTTTTTTCGGTTTCGATTGCAGGAACAAATTCCCTTAAATCTATGGAAATAATACCGCAGTACAAATCCTCATCACTTGTGTGATTGCCGTCAGAAATATAGATTACATCGTCATGGATATTAAACTCTGCACTTATGCTTATGGTTCTCTTCTCCGTGCCGATAAAGCCCAGATCCACAGGCTCCTTACCGTTTAGAAAATCCCACATGTAAAGTCTTATACCGCAATATTTAACAGGAGGTGCAAATGTCATACATCCGTACCACAATCTGCCCTTACTGTCAAAGTCCATGCCGTAAGCATTATAGAATATGCTCTTGGAATCTCCATTGTAGAATACACCGTCAGAATTTTTGGCGCAGTCTGCTTTGGGAACGGGTCTGCCTATTTTCTTTACCTCGCCTGTCTTAAGGTCATATGCAAAGAGCATCTGTCCTCTGCCTGCTACTGCACAGGGGCCTGTTGTTATATATAGTACACCGTCTTTTTCTCTGGCGTGGCGAATGAGGTCACCGATGTCAGCATCGAGAAATTCCACTTCTCTTATATCGGAATTATATCTGAACATTTTACCCGAATATGTAGAACCGTAGATGTGGCCGTCAGAGCACAGGAAGGTTCTGCTTGTTGCAGTATCGGAAACCTGACCTAAGCATCTTCTTTCTCCTGTGTGCACATTATATACATATCCTGTTCCCCTCATCCATGTTATGCAGAAATAGTCACCCGTCTTAGGGCAATAGGTACCACCGTATGCTGTATCAAAGGGTGTCAATATTCCCTTATTCTCAAGTTCACCTGTATTGGGATCATAAATAACAAGGTCTGAGCCCGGATATGCCTCCCACTGATGATTGGCATATTCATAGGGCATCCATGTGGGATGATTGGGTGACGGGGAAGTTGTATGTGTTGTGGATATTATTCTGCCATCCTCCATAAAAGAAAGTGCTGTATGAAATTTAGATGTTCTCAGCGCCTCTCCCCTCTGAAAAACCTTATCCTCAAGGTTAAAGTGACGAATATGCTTTTTGTTTTTGAAATCATATTCGAAAAGTCTTGCATATTCGGCAACATAGCTCTCTCCGCATGCGGAAAAGAATACTCTGCCGTTTTCTTTGTTTATTACCATATCCCATACAGCGTTGTGCGTAGGAAGGTCTTCGCACAAAAGATGTGTAACACCTGCCTGAGGTATGAGATTGAAATATTCCTGTGGTTTTTCATTTAAAACCGAAAAATTATTATCGGGTTTTCTGTTCATTGTATCTCCTCATTTCCTTCTGATTAAACTGTTTAAAACAGGATATAGTCTGTCTGACATCTGCCTGAAGCCGTAGTCATTGGGATGGGTTCCGTCTACCGTACTGTCGCAGTTCCGATCTGTACCGAGAAGTGATGCCCCGTCTACAAAGTAAAGATTCTTATCCCCTTCCTCAAGACCTCTTATGTATGATTTCATTATAATTGCTCTTCTTGTAACAAACACATCATCCACAGGATAGATTTTTGGGATGGGTTTTGGTGCAGTCATCATAACTATGGGAATATCAGGGTGAGCATCTCTTATTGTTTTGTAGAATACATAATGAGTTTGTTCCAGCTTTTCGGGTCCCATACAATTGTAATCATAGTCAAGCACAAAAAGACTCATATCCAGTGTTGCAATATAGTCGGCAACCACCTTTTCGCCTCTGCCGCTTCCGGAAAAGCCAAGGTTTATTATATCACAGTCAAGTCTTCTTGAAAGCAGATTTGTGTAGCAAAGTCCCGGTCTGGAAGCACATCCTCCCTGTGTTATGGAAGAGCCGTAACACACAATAGGTTTTGATACCTTGTAAGGCTTTGCTTCTTCTATACGGGCAGTATCCTTGATACCTATAAACACCTTACTGACATCGTGATAGAGGGGAAAGTTTATGGTGATTTCTCTCATTTTGGAATCGGGAAATTCGTGACAATCGCTAAAGCTCTTGTCCTCCTTGAGCCATGGGATAAACGCCTTTACAAATTCTGCCTCATAGGTACATCCTTCATCTCTTGCATACATATCAAAGCCACATACTCCTGTTAATGCCATATGTGGAAGTTCATAGCGTGTCTCGCCAAGAACGGCATAAAGTGCAATATAAGGAGAATCCGTAACAAAACGCATCCTTACTCCTGCAGTATTTTGCATAAAATGCTTTAAGGGCTCGGAAACCTCATTGCTTTCCAGAAATCTCAAAGGAAGTCGTGTAAAAACACCTTTTTCCTCACCTGTGCACAATCCGTACAGGGTTATGGGATTCTCTGTACATTCTATCAGTTTCATATCGGGAAATTTCTTGTCATTTGCCAGGAAATTAACATCAAGTTTTGAAATATTATCGCTCATATAAACACCTACTTGTTTTTATTACCAAACTTCGATATCTGCATTTTCTTTCATAAGACTTTCTATATAGAAGTAGTCTGCATAAGAAGAATATGCATGGCGTCCGTTTACTTCTCTCAATATTGCCATGGTGTCTTCATCATAAATTACATATTCTTCCAAAGCGGATTTCAAGGATTTTTTGTACTCGGCAAGAACAGCGGAATTATCAGCTTTTTCGAGCTCAATAACCGCACAAAGCGTAACTGCCGCAGCAGAAGTATCAAGA
The DNA here is from genome assembly GCA_045545635.1 of Clostridia bacterium. Taxonomy (GTDB): domain Bacteria; phylum Bacillota; class Clostridia; order UMGS1810; family UMGS1810; genus RGIG8748. The sequence goes on from JAZQBI010000240.1 coordinate 5,055, forward strand.
GCCTTTTCCGCATCATCGGGCAAACGGAAATCCCAAACAGGAATACCGCCACCGGATTCTTTCATAAACTTGTGAAGAATGTTCAAAGAAGCATCAAGGTACTCTTTTTTTCCTGTGTAACGGTATGCAACAGCAAAACCGTATATGGCCCAGGATGTTCCCCTTGCCCAGTGAGAGCCTACGGAATAACCGCAGTCATTATCCTCCCAAAGAGGTATTCCGAGTTCCTCGGAAAAACGATAAGCGTGTCTTACGGAATAGTCCTCTCTTACAAAATATTTGAGAGTAGTATCTGCATGCACTCTTGCAACACGCTCGTAGAAGGGATGTCCTGTAATCTTGCTTGCCCAAAACATAAGGGGAATGTTCATCATACAGTCTACTATTGCAAGACCGTTGCTGTTTGAAAAGAACTGATCCCTGGCAAGCTTTTCGTCTATATAATCGGGAATAAGATCGTCCATTCTGCCCCAAGCTCTTATGTAACCTGCTACCGGTTCAAATCTCATAGCGAGAACCTCGGCAGCTCTTACAGCCATATCCTTGTAGTCCTCGTCCCCTGTTATCTCGTAGAGCATAACCGCATAGGGAGAATACAAAAATCCCAAGTCGTGCATGGTATCCATATGGGTTTTGAACACTTTGTCACGATAGCTATCCTTAAACTGTGTGCACCAATCAAGGAACTCCTTGTCTCCTGTATCCTTATATGCCCAGAGTGCCATTCCGGTAAAGAAACTCTGTGTCCATGTGTATATGTGGTTTAACTTGATTTTCTTTTCTCTGTCTTTGAGATAATTTCCGTCCATACAGCCGGGCCATTCTCTTAAATCCTCTCCTATTTTCCTTATGTTACTGCGGATTTTATTTACAAGTCTTTTATCCATTGTCTTCGTTTCCTTTCACGCTTGTGTTGATTTTGACTTTCGGGAGTTTAATTTTTACCACGGTTCCCTCGTTTTGTACAGAGGATATTGTTACACCGTATTCCTGACCGTAAATCATCTGAATTCGCTTGTTAACATTTGCAAGGCCTATATGTCTGCCTTCAAAGGTTTCGTCATACATATTTTTTCTTATAGTTTCAAGGGTTTCTTCGTCTATTCCCTTGCCGTTATCGGAAATCTTGATTACAAAATCGCTTTCGTTGTTTTGGGATACTATACTTACTCTCTTGTCCTGCTGTCCCGCTCTGAAAGCGTGTCGGAAGATATTTTCCAAAATAGGCTGAAGTATGAATTTTATTACACCAAACTCCATAAGCTCCCCGTGAATATCCCATTTGACATCCACAAGATTTTTTCTTTTTATATTTTCAATTTCCAGAAATTTTCTGGAATATTCTATTTCTTTTTTTAGGGTTACTATGTATTTTTTTGTATCAAGCACATCGTACAAAAGCTCCGAAAGCAGAACGATGAGCTGACTTATGGTGTTGTCGCTTTTTGTAAGTCGCATAGCCATAAGGTTAACACTGTTCAGTGTGTTGTACATAAAATGAGGTGACATCTGCATTTGCAGTGCATAAAACTGCGTCTTTTTGAGATTGAGCATTTGTCTGGGAAAGGCAATTTCAAGCTTTTCTCCGCTTTTGAGATTGTCAAATATTCCTGCACTGAGATGTTCAATGTCGGTGTTTTCGTCTATGGCAAACTGTTCCATAAACTCTGTTACTATACTTATAAACTGTTCTCTCAACTGTCTTGCAAGGATAAAAGAAGCTATCACAACAATAATGTTTATAAGCAAGATGAACAGAATGGACATCCATATATAGGTGTATGCCGACTCTTTTGAGCCTTGTCTTAAAAACATCATTGTCATATCACTTGCAGTGGATTTGAGCTTTAGAACATATTCATTGTCATTTTTGGTGAAACGGATATTCTCATAGCTACTGTAGGGAACCTGTTCGGATAGTTTTTTGCAATCATCCGCAGAAGACATCTCTCCTCCGGAAGCGTAAAAAAACTTATCAAAATCCGTAAAAATGAGTTTCCTGTCATAATCCCCTGTGTCCAGAAGAAATTCCCTGTTTAACTCTCCCACATTAAGAGCAATAACCAAAAGTCCCTTAAGTTCGATACCAAGATAGTAACCAAAACACATATTTATTACTTCAGGGGTATGTAATGCCTCGTTTCTCTGCTCGTGGGTTATATTTGTTGCTGTTCCCTCTTCCCTGAATTTGGCATAAAATTTTGAATTATAAAAATCGTCAATGTAGTTACCGTTTCTTGTAGAGAGAACATAGTTGTTTTCAAAACAATAAAAATGGATTGCATCTATATATGATGCAGATGCCGTAGCATGTTTAAAAATCGAGCGTAAACTATCAATGGAATTTTCGTTGATTAAATCCATATCGGATTGGGAAACTATTACATAGGTTTTGAGTTCGCCTTGTTGAACTATATTAAGATAGCTGTTGTTTACCGTGTCAAGAACATCGTTGAATTTATAAGAAGCATTGAGAAATTCCTGTGTTACATAGTTTTTTTCGTCAAGAACTTTTTTGGTATTGAGGTATATACATAAAAATACAGACAAAATCATAAGAGGTATTGCAAAAAGACAAAAAAGCCTTTTCCAATATGAGAAAAAACCGTGTCTGATCCATCTTTTTGCTATACTTCTAAATTTTTTTAACTGCATCATTTTTTACTGTTCATCTCACTTTGGTAATCAGCCGGAGTCTTTCCGGTGAATGCTTTGAATATTCTGTAAAAGTATGCCGCACTGTTGTAGCCTATATTCGCATATATCTGAGAAGCTTTGTTGGCGGGGTTTTTCAATAATTCCTTTGCCTTTTCCACTCTCATACGGTTTAATGTGGTTGTAAAGTTTTCGTCCATATACTTGCGATACAAGGAGCAAAAATACACCTTGTTGTAGCACATATGGTGAGCAAGCTCTGCAAGACTTACATCTCTCAGATAATTCTCGCTCAGATATTTGGTTATCTCGGTGCGGATGTGTTCATTATCATCAGGCTGAGATATCTGCGATACCACATCCGAATGAACGATAGAACCCAGAGAAGAAAACGCTTTTGATACCTCTATGGTGGCGGTATCAAGAACAAGAAGTTCCGCCAAATCACCCGAAACTCTTTCGCAGTACTTACGCACAAGCACACCGAGATTTTCATTGTGGTTTTTTAATATTGCTATTATTCGTATATGGTTATACGAATGCATCATTGTACAAAACATAAC
>JAZQBI010000241.1:0-3281 GCA_045545635.1 Clostridia bacterium
CCTCATTTCTGCCATTTCTCCATATCCGAGAAGACAAACAATCATTTTTACTATTTCTTCATTTGTAATGTTTCTATTTGGGTTAAAGTTTCCGCTGCCATCTCCGTTTATTATGCCTTTTTCCTTTGCCGCATTTATGTAGCCGTATGCCCAATGACTTTCTGCAACATCCTTAAAGCCTCCGCTCTGCTGAGATAATTTGATACTTCCTGCTACACAAAGCATCTTTGCAGCTTCTGCCCTTGTGATGTTACTATCCAATCGCAAATTGCCATTTTCGTCACCCACCATGATTCCCAGCTTATATAAATCGCTTTTTTGAACATCTGTAAGTTCTGCGGCAAATGCAGTAACCATAATCAAGCACACTGCCACAATTAAACAAATTATTTTCTTCATAACAAACCTCCTAGTAAATAATATAATTTCCCTCTATATCCCAATCATTTTCAGCTTGTCCCCGAACCTCAACACGGTAGCTTCTATCCTTTTGAAATCCGATAAAGGAATATGCGTTTTCGTTATTTGCAAGTACGCCAAATCCTCCAACATCCTCATTAGTTTCGGCATCGTAAAAATTAACATCAAACAAATTATCGGAATTTATCGAAAAATACAGGGATATATTTCCGTTTTCATCGGATTTTACTGTTGTATCCTCGGAACCGTAATCTTTGATAATATAATTTTTCTTTAAATCTGCAAATGAACTTTCTGTTTCCGTAATACCCAGATTATTCAGCTCTTGCTCAATTACATCCACATTGGCATTTTCAAGTATCAAGTGCTCAAAACCCATATATGGCTCATCACCCACAAGACTTGATTTTATTTTTGAAGTATTGTCCGCCTGTGCGGGGGCTTCCTCCTTTTCCATACTGATGATTTCAGCAGGTAAATCTGCAGTATTTATATTACTGACCTCGGGGACATTCTCCGGCTTTAACAGGTCTTTATTCTTGATTTCCACAACTTCCTCTATTACTGTAGCCTCCCAGAATTCCATCGGATCATAATAAGTGCCGTTTATCATAATTTCAAAATGCAAAGCTCCGCCTGTCACCGTACCGGTCTTTCCTGCTTTGCCGAGGGTTGCTCCCCTTTTGACAAAATCTCCTTTTTTCACCTCAACAGATGAAAGGTGAGCATATAATGTCGAAACTCCGCCGTCGTTGGAAACTACAATATAATTTCCCAATTCACTGTTAAAATTCACTTCGGTAACTTGTCCGCGAATTGCAGAAATTACGGGAGAATTTTCCTCTGCTTTAATATCAATGCCGTTATGAATCTTTTTTTCTCCTGTTACAGGATGCGTTCTGACACCAAAGCCGTTGGTTACAGAAGCTCCGATTTTGGTATCTGCAGGCCACATAAATCCCGGAGTTACATATGCAACAGGATTTTCGCCATCAACAATGCATGTTATGTCATAGGGACCGTCTATACCGTCGGTACCCAATCCTGACATACAAAATCCCAGAAAATGCTCTATGTATTCATAGGGAACATAGATAACTTTATCCCTGATAACAGGAGAATTTTTGAGTTCCACGGTTCGGTTAATGTTTTTGTTATACAGCGGATTTGAAAAAGAAACCTCCCCTTTGGGATTTATTATATACATCGGTTTTCCGACTTCAATCGAAAAGCAATAGTTTGCTTGTTTTTGCTTTGTACCTGTTTCTTTTCCGCTTTCGTCGTAAGCAGGCACATTAACATCTGAGGCAAGTCGGATAATGATTTTTTCGTCTTTTCTTTTAACACTGCTGTTTTGGTGCTCCATAATACCAACCTTATGGAGAAGCTCCGTCAAAGGAAGATATACAGTGCTGTTTTCCCAAAAAGGATTATTTTTAAATTCAATAAATTCCCCATTGCATATAAAATGAATATTGCTTTTTTCATCAGGGGTTTCCGATGCCATAATACCACTAGCCAACAGAGTTGTAACAAATAGAACAACTGCAAAAACAGCCGATATTATACGAGCCGGATTTTTTAACTTTTTTCCGTTTTTTATCAGGGTGAACCTCTTTTTGATGGTCTTTTTACTGCTCGCCATCCCTGTTGTAAGTGCATTCCTTTTAAGATTTCCGGCAGAAATAAGTGCCAGTATGGTATCTATATAGCAATGCTCCTGCTCATCATCCATTTCCTTGAGAACAGCTAAATCGCAGGAAACCTCACACTCCATATCAATATGCCTGCTGATGCAATATACGGCAGGGTTAAACCAATGAATACACTTCACAATTACGGTAAACCACTTATACAAAATGTCCTTCCGCTTAAAATGTGTCATTTCGTGTGCAAGAACATTATTAAGCTGATTCGGCGAAAGTGATGTTTCCGGCAATAACAATATCGGTTTAAATATTCCGGTCATAAGCGGAGAGGATATTTTATCGGTTTTTCTAATTGTAATTTTTTTATCAGTAAAACACTTAATTTCACAAAGATTTACCACACGGGAATATTTATGTAACCTGATTAAAAAAATCACATATGCCGTAAGAGTGCAGAAAAGAAATGCAATCATACCAAAAAACCATATCAGCGAGATAATATTCAATTTGTCATATGCATACATTTTCAAATTTTCTGATTTTCCACTCTCATTTGTGCCTGAAATGAGATGAAGCTCACCTCCGCCAGTGACTATCGTTTCTTCTGATGTACCTGCTTTTTGTACGTCTTCAAAAACCATTTCGTTCTTTGGAACAGCTATGCTTTTTTGAGGCAATGAAATTTTTATCGGTAAGACCATAACAAGCAAAACAATAAGCCAAATATAATAGTGCCAGCTGCTTGAAAAGATTTTCCTTGTAAAAGGCTTAATAATTGTAACAAAGCCTGCAAGCACCGTTCCGGCAAGAGAAGTAACAAGTACTGCAACAAATATGTCCCGAAGCATATTTTATACCTCCTTGTCGTCAAATATAGCTCTAAGCTCCTCAATATCCTCTTCCGAAAGTTTTTGTTCTTCAAAAAAAGAAACTGCAAAATCTCTTACAGAGCCGTTATACAGGTTTGTGATGAGATTTTTTATTTGAGATTTTCGGTATTCCTTTTGAGATATTAGCGGTGTGTAGTAATACAACTTACCCTGCTTTTCTCCAAAAATTGCACCTTTTTCCGAAAGCCTCGCAAGAAAGGTTGCAATGGTTGTTTTTTTCCAGCCCTTATCCTCCACTTCCTTTCCTATATCCAGCGAAGTAACAGGACCCTTTGCCTTCCATATAACTTTCATAATTTCAAGCTCGGCATCGCCAATGGAA
>JAZQBI010000242.1:0-4887 GCA_045545635.1 Clostridia bacterium
GTTACCTTTTTCGTCATAGGTGTGTTCCTCATGTTTACCTTCAGAATCCTCAACAAGAATCACATTGCCGTTACCGTCGTAGCTGTGTTTAACCCAATTTCCCTTGCTGTCAATACGGTATATTTCATTACCCTTGTCATCATAGGTGTATTCAATCCACAAATCAGGAGTTTTGTACAGTATCAGATTCTCATAATCATCATATACATACTCCGCCCAAAATCCATTTTTTTCATAGTATCGCTCCATACCGTATTGATCATAGGTATGTTTTTCATAATTACCTTTTGAATCTTTGTAATATAAAAGATTTCCGTTACTGTCATATTTAACATCGTATACAAGGTTGTCAGAGGATTCATAGTGAGTCTCATTGCCGTATTCGTCATGGGTTACATTGTACCAGTTACCTATAGAGTCTTTGTAGCTTATCACATTATGCTTCAGATCATACCTCACATCATAGCTAAAACCCTTTGAGTTTGAAAAATGTATCATATCACCGCGGGAATTGTACAGGTAATGTACCCAGAAACCGTCGGAGTCGGTAATTTTGTCCAGTCTGCCCTCCACATTGTATTCATATTTTTCAAAATTATCATCCTGATCCTTGGTGTAAACAAGTCTGCCGTAGTCATCATATACATTGTATGTTGCATTGCCTTTACTATCACGGCTGTATGTCAGCATATCATTGTCGTTATAATGGCTTTGTTTCCAGTTTCCAAGACCATCGCTGTAAAAAATACAGTTTCCGTTTTTATCGTACTGATACACCTCTTCATTGGAAGTTTCACTTATAAGGGAAGTTTCCTTTTTGACCTTAACAGTATTTGCAACATCGTTCCATACAACCTCCAGACCAAAGGCTTCTGCACAAGCCCTTACCGGAACAAGAGTTCTGTCGTTAATAACAGTTGCCACAACATCAGTATAGCTTTCTACCCCATCTATTTTCATTATATTGCTTTCAAGAATAAACTCTACAGTTCTGCCGTCCTTGGTTGCCAGAACCTTTTTTTCATCTGCGATATAATCCACAGTAGCTCCCACAGCCTCAAAAACAGCCCTGACAGGAAGCATTGTACGCTGAGAGATAACAATCGGCTCCACATCCAAATCCAGCTCTTTGCCGCCAACAAACACCCTTATCGGCTCGGAAGATGCCAGAGCAACCGTAGAAGCAAGTATACAAAACATAGCAATAGCTAATAAAAATATTTTCTTCATAACATCCTCCATCTTAATATTTTCCACGAATAAAGCTAATATTTTCCACACCTGAATATCCTGCACTTCTTGTTACAATCTTATTTACTATTCGGTCAAAATCCCCGTCAGCGGCAGGAATGGGATGGAAATTGTTTCTGTGATTTACTGACGATAACAAGCACGGTATTATCTCCGGTTCTTTAGCGGAAACAAGCTTGCCGTTCTCAAAGGTAAACATCTGACGAAAAATTGCGGTATCCTTGTCTGCAGGACCACGGTTACCGCCAAAGCAGAAGTTACCAAGGCTGTATGCTATGTATTTATCCTTGTATTTTTCTACCCCCTGAAGCACATGGGGATGGTGACCTATAACAAGGTCAACTCCATTATCAATGGCTCGGTGTGCAAGAATCACCTGTTCACCATTGGGAACTGAAGATGACTCCACTCCCCAATGGAATGATGCCACTGTAAAATCCGGATTCATGGCTTTTAATGATTCCAGATTTTCAAGAAATTTGTCCCTGGATTTGGCGTTTAGTGCATTTGTTCCGATAAGACCTATTCTTATTCCTTTTACATCCATAACTTTAACAATATCATTTCCAAAGGCTTCAACACAATGGTCTGCAAGATGCTTTACGGTGTCATCATACCCTTCCTGCCCGTAGTCCATACTGTGATTGTTGGCAAGATTTGCAGCCTCTACCGATGAACCTGAAAAGATTTCTGCATAATCAGGCTCACCCCGAAATGCATATTTTTTTGCTGCCCGTTTTCCACGTGAGGTAAGCGGTCCCTCAAGGTTGGCTATAGTAAGCTCATCGGATTCAAATATCTCCCTGACATCAGAAAGAAAATACCCGAGGTCTCCCCCGTTATTTTTAAGCTCAAGGGGAAAACTGCCGCCCATACCAAAAGCAGGATCTGTTCCCAGCGTACAATCGCCTACTGCGGATATTGTAACTGTGACCTTACTATCCAAAGTCTCCTCAGCCATTACCATTGTATCTTCTGCAGGCTCTGACACATATACATTGGAAGTTATCATATATGCTATTCCGAAAGATGCGGTAAAAAGCAGTGCGGACACAACTATTAAAACAAGCGCTTTTTTCATAATACAAGCTCCTTGACCATCTATTCTCAGTGTACCATTTTATCATATTTTGCCGAAGATGTAAAGGATATTTTAAGCCTTAGGGCAATAGTATAAAAACATCAGACTTTCAGCACTGTTTTGCTGATAGTCTGATGTTTTTATTATTTAAATTCTTCTGATGTAATGAACCTGTATCCTTTATCTGTAAGGAACTTTGCCATATAGTATATTTTATCCGCATAATCACTCTGATAAGCATAGTAGTCAGGATAAAAATACTGCTCATGGTTTGCAACTCCGATGTAATCATTGTCGCATAGCTTAGTAAGCTTATCCTTTAATTGCTCCATATTATGAGTATTTATGCAGCAACCACTGCCTATCAGCTTGTAAAGGAGACCTGTCCCGGCATCCGCTATGGATACATTTTTTCCCACTATACTTTTTTGCTGTTCTTCGTTGATATAGTTGTATGAGCAAATGGAAGAAACAATTCTCTTATCCAGTGTATCCCTCACAAAAAGCATTGCCTCAGGCTTTCTGCTTTGTCTCAATCTTGCCGCGTGACCATACGGAAGAACGGAATCATCCCCTGTAAACTCTGTCCTCTTTCCGACACTTGGAGATAGAAATTTAAGACCGCAATCCTTGAGTGCCCTACACCCCTCTTTGCTCATAGCTCCCCAGTGGAGAATGGTAGCATCAGAAAAGCTCTTTTCCCCTGCAAAACGTTTTACTTCATTTGCTATTTCCATATAATTCTGTTTTGCAGTTTCGTACGAAATATTGACATAAGGATAATCAGGAAATTCCTGCTTTGCATGAAAAGCAAACTTGAGCCATGAAGATGATTCCTCAAATTCGCTCTTGTATGTATCAGGCATCTGAGAAAGAGTAAATTCCTCCGGCTCCCCGTAGAAAAAATCCGTTCTGTAGAAAAGATTGAGCTGAACAGTCATACCATAATTGTCGTGTCCCTTTTTCAACATTTTCAAAAATGGATTGTCAAAGATTGATTTTGGTTCTTTTCTCGCAATATCACGAAGGCACCAAATTACATCATCAATAAAAAAGAAAGCTGTTTTTTCCATTATGATCCTCCTCCTGATTTTAAATATATCATTTTTATACCATCATACTATCCGATAGTCAATGCAAAAAAAATAGGTATGTGGACAAAACAAATTATAAAATTAAATCCTATCACTTTGATTGCCTCAAATTAACAAGTCAGAATAATAAGTTGCAATTTGTAAATTAATATGTTATACTTTATTTGCGACATAAATCTTAATATTTGACTCTCATATAGGTATGTATTTTCATGGTAAAAGTGCATGCTCTATTTTCGCATACTTGTATGAGGTGTCGAGATTTGTGTCGCAGCAATATGAGCTATGCATTTTTCGGGTGCGTCAGCTCATGTTGATGCACCTTTTTTAATTTGCAAATATAAAGTGGTCGGAGGTGAGTTTTCTATTACATACCGCATATTAAAATCTGTGCATAAATTTCTGTTCGGATGTGTGATTTTCACACAAAAGCGCGCGCAAAAATGTCGCCAAACAAATCTCATAAAAAGTCAGACACATCATGGGTAAAAGAGCCAAAATGATGTGTCTGACTAAAAAATTTTACGTTTTTAATTTGTGCCGTTGGACTTGTGTAGAATCTGGGATGTGCCTATATTACACTTAATCAATTCAAAGATTCCAGATACACCGAAAGTAATTTTAATGCGGTTTCTTTATCTTTGGTAGAACAAGAATCTAATCGTTCCCATAATTCTTGTTGTTTTGCGGATATTGAAGAATTATCTGTTGTGAGAATTTCATCCGGTGTAATATGCAAAACATTGCAAATCTTTAAAACAGTTTCAATACGCATATTAACACTTCCGCGTTCTATATCCGCGTATGTCCTCGTAGATAATTCTGCCGCCTCTGCAACCTCTGCTTGTGTCAATCCCATTCTTTTGCGAATAGAAAACAATTTGTCTCCAATAGTAGAAAAATTAAAAATAAGCATTTTAATTCCTCCCAACCAGTTAATATAAGAATTATATCTCCTATTTTTGTTGACTTAAAGGAAGAAAGAGTGTATAATTACAGGAAGAATAGTTCCGCAATAATAATGGGGTGATGAAATGTTAAAATTGAAATATGCAACCAAATGAAAGAAATTGCTTGGTTTATAAATAAGAACGAAAGGATTTTAACAATGAAAAAATTATTTTCTTTATTATTAGCTATTACAATGATTTTAAGCCTTTGTGCTTGCGCCACCGGAACAAATACTCTGTACCTTGACGAAACAGTAACCATCGGTGACTATGAAATTACTGTTACGGACACGGAGTTTACTTACGGGTGGGATCCTAATACATATGTATCATTCTCAAATAGTCCTGAAGGATCCATTCATTTCATAATCAATTATACGGTTAAAAACGTGGGCAAATCAACAATTCATGTTCCGCATGGTTTGTTTACAGTGGTTTACGATGATGATTATAAATATCAGGAAGCTTCTTTGGGCGAATCATATTATTATTCGTATGATACAGATTCTTA
>JAZQBI010000243.1:0-2595 GCA_045545635.1 Clostridia bacterium
TGTGCTTGTTCCACCGGTTATCTCGCTACCGTATGCCCACTTAACGGATTTGTAATAATAAGAATCCTTTGCAACGTCTACAAAAGGCAAGGTTATCGCCGCAGGCTCGGGAGATGCTATCATTCTGTGGAGGAAGGTTACAACCTGCGCTCTCGTGCAGATGCTATCGGGTGAGAAGGTATTCACACCTGTTCCTGATGTAATACCGTTTTCTACCGCCCACATAACTGCATCATGGTAATACTCACCCTTTGCAACATCAACAAAAGGATTGGATTTTGTATCCTGCGGTTTTTCTGCTTCAGTTTGTTTTTCCGCAGGTTTTTCTGTTTCCGCAGGTTTTTCGGTTTGAGTCGGTTTTTCTGTTTCGGTAGGTTTCTCGATTTCTGTTGGTTTTTCAGGTTCCTTTTCCGGTTCTTTTTCTGTTGGTTTTTCGGGTTCGGTTTGTGTTTCTGATTTCTTCTCGCCAAGCATGCCAAAGTTGTAGACCAATGTAACTTCATTCTCTTTTACATCGATAATTCTGTCCGGTTCCTCTCCATCCACATATGCCTTGATTCCGTTTGATTTCATTTTATAGTTGGTTGTAACTCTGATATGAGCTTCATACTCATTACCTTCCTCAAAAACAGAGTCCTCAACAGCAAGGTCTTTTCCGGCAGTTACGTTTTTCCAACAAACTCCCCATTTTTCAACTTCTGTAGATGACATCACAGGATAATAGTATTCACTAAACCATACCGTAATATAATCCGGAGTGGCTCCCACTTTGGGTTTTTCAAGATCATAGAGATAGATAGATTGCACTATATCATTAACGAGTTCATCATCACGCAGGGTGAGCGGAAGATTCTCGCTATTCTTTTTAAGCGGACCATAACAGCTTTTAACAAAACCTGTTCTCCACACATTGGAGAAATAGCCTGAGTCGCTTGGCGTGTGTCCGTTTATGGTAATTTTGCTTTGGTCAAAATTACCATTTTCATCTTTGGTAAAATCATATCCGTCTTTTGCCTGCATACGGAAATAAATTTCGTAATAGTGTCCTTCTTCAAATGTATCGTATGCTTCAAGATGTTCTCTCGTACTCTTATCAAAATAGGAAAGTTCTGTTACCTCCCAATCCACATTGCCATTTTCCGCATAGCCTTTAAAAAACGGAGCAGAGCCAACTTCCGGTTCGACAATATTGAAATTTACAGCACCAATCTCACCTATACAATAATAACTGATATAATATCCTCGACGATCCTCTCCAAATCCGTCAATGGGTAATGCGTTTGAACCATTTATGATGACAGAATAATCCTTGTTTGTATTGTCAAGCTTGTACCCGGCTTCAGGCTCAATAAATACGCTGAGTCCATATTCGTGACCGACCGTAAAGGTTTCTCCCTTTTTCATATTATGGTTTGCGGTTTCATCATCCCATTCTATACCGTTAATAGCATTTTTATATACATCTTTAAGGTCGGGAATACGAGTCATGAGTCTAACGCCCTCACCCGTAAGCTTTGCATCGTAGGATACAGTTTCGCCTGCCTTTGGTTTGGATATTTCTATTTCAACTTTACCAACCGGTTTTGCCTTCTCAACCGCCGGGAATGTATAAGACACAACAACCATTGCCCATCGTTGATATTCATAAGCTTTTCCTGCTTCTGCAGTTTTTCCATTTATAGATGCCTTTACATCTGTTGTTGTAGTAGTAGACTTGAATTCATATCCATCATTTGCTTCAAGCCATACATTTACCGTATAGATATGTCCGTCTTCAAAAGCATCACCAGTCTCAAGAAATCTTTTGTCGGTTTCATCATACCATTCAGGCTGACTGAAAATCTTATATGGTTGACCATTTGGAATATCTGCAAAACGGTCAAATTCTGCCCCATCAACCGGCTCGTCAATACCAAGTACGACAACCGACTGTATAATATCTGATGCAAAAACGGTCATCGGTATTAAACTTAATATCATTGCAAGGCTAAGTAACACGCATATAAACTTTTTCATAACCCTATCTCCCTATTTAGCATCATTTTCATCAAATATATCGCCGCATTCAGGGCAGAATTTTGGCGGATTTTGAGGATCTTCAGGAGTCCAGCCGCATTTATCGCACTTATATAAAGGTGCTCCTTCGGGTTTCTTGCTTCCGCAATTCTGACAGAATTTACCCTGATTTACAGTGCTGCAGGAACAGGTCCAGCCGGATGGTGCAGGCTGAGGTTTGCCGCAGTTCTGACAGAACTTACCGCTGTTTTCTGTTCCGCATTCGCATTTCCATCCGCCTTGCGTGGATACGCTGCCGCCGACAGGCTGATTAACCATTGTATCCTGACTTGTATTTGCTCCCTGCATAAAATTTGCCATTGTGCCCATCATATTTCCTGCCATACCCATTCCCATAAAGCCTGCCATTGCGCCATTTTCATTTGCGGCAGCAGTATTCATAGCCTGAGCCGTTGCACCTGCCATATGACCACGGAGCATATTTGCATCTCTGCCCATAGCAGCACTTCTCTGGTACTCGGTAATTCTTGCTTCGTCTTCTTCTGTTGCATTAACGGAAGATACGCCGAACTCAACAAT
>JAZQBI010000244.1:0-7601 GCA_045545635.1 Clostridia bacterium
TTTGTATTTTAGACAAAAGATTCAAAAAATACATTCCGGCATACTCCAGAAGATAGTCATATGCAAAAAACAGAACCAGACCACCCAAAACAAGAACAAAGGGAGAGAAAGGAATTTGAATATTCAGAAGTGCAGTAAAGACAAAATAAACCGCACCAAAATACAATACATACACCAGTGTTTTTAATAAATACTTCAATTTAACCGGCAAACTATCCAATATATTTTTGATGACGGGATAGTTGCCGAAGCATATTATATAAGCAAAAACTATAACAGGAGATGCTGACTGGCAAATAAGAAAACCAAGTATAGATGTTGCCCCATACATGACAACTCCTGTCTTTTTATTTGCAAAATAAACTACAATATGCGTTATAAGTGAAGCCACAAAAAGTGTAGCGGCTTTAAGTGTGGGAAGATATGCTGACATTGCAATAAAAAGCACTGCAAGTGCACATCCCAGACCGCCATAGGAAACCTTCTTATGCATAGCGGTACTCCTTTAACAGCAAGAAATCAGATCGCCGCCCATACACTCGCAACAACAATCTGCACATATAAGCGAGTTACATACATCACATGTACTGCAACCGCCCTGGGGATAGCCCTGATTGTAGCCATAATTTGTGTAGGTGGTTCTCCTGGAGTCCATACTTGCTTTTGCATTTGCATACTCCTGATTGTACGGATCGGAATTGCAGGCAGTTGTAAAATGCTGATAAGCCATATCGTGCCAGCCTTTTCTTTGCATTACAAGTCCCATAAGGTAGTGCCATTCAGCATTGCGTACACTCATGGCGTTAAGGGCATTTTGTGCCTCGTTGATTCTGTTTTGGTTAATCAGGTTTCTAACTTGATTGAAATTAGCAAATCGTGAATCCTGCCCTTTTGAAGAATAGGATGAACGATTTTTGGTAAGCTCGGCATATGCCCAGTTTATATCCTGCATCTTCTCTGCCGCCAGATCTGCCAAAGGGTTATTTATATATTTGTCAGGGTGATACTTTTTGGCAAGTTCTTTGTATGCATCTTTTATCTGCTCTTCGGTTGCCTGATGGTTGACTCCGAGAATTTCATAGGGATCTTTCATTGTTCCATTTTCCTTTCGTAATCTGATCACATTTTGCCCTCATACCAAGATATACTATATTATCCAACAAGGGCTTATTTTTTTGTATTTTCAGTTTTTCATACTCCTCTGCAAGAAGAGACAAAGAATTGTAGAGAAGAACTGTTATTCTTTCCTTTAATTCTTTTGTATATTCACCGCAAAAGCCGCATCCGAACACAAGTGGGTTATAAGTTTTTTTCTTGTAGTCATCCTCCATATCGTCACAAGCATCCATTATGTATATGAGTCTGCCAAGATTATATCCGAAATTTCCCAGAGAGGAATCAAAATAAATGAACATTTCTCTGAGAATTTCCGCAAACTCATTTGCAACCTTATCCGTAATATCACACCGGTCATCCTCCAGAAAATTGAGCCTCTTAAGCCTGTTGGAAACAGTTTTTGCTATTTGCGGATATCTTTTTTTTAGTTTCCTTACAGGCAAAACAAAGGGAATCAACTCCACAAGGGCTTTAATGGATTTTTTGTCTTTTATATCATCTGTAAGCTTGTAGTAGGCAAAAAGAATATTCATATCGGCGGCAAAATCCATGCCATGTGCCTTTTTTATAATTTTCTTTTTGCCAAGTTTTTTTATACAGCCCTCCATAGCTGTTTCGGGGACATCGCCATAAAGTGAATCGCACACAAGAGCCAGAAAGGTAAAATCATAGTTAAGTGCGAGTCTTGCAAGTTGATTATACCTTTTGCCTATGAGCTTGCAGATGCCGCAATAGTATGATTTGTATGTGTCATAATCTTTTATTTTAAGTTCATCCTTATATACTCTTACATATCCAAACAAAATTATATACCTCAACTATATCCTGACAAAATCAGAAACACCATGTTTGCATATCGGACAAATGAAATCTTCCGGTATGTCATCACCCTCATACACATAACCGCAGATATTACAACGGAATCCGCTTTTTTTATTTTCCTGAGGCTTTGGTTTTGTGTTAGCATGATAATATCCGTATGTTATGGATGGCTCATCTGTAAGGACAGTCTGCTCTGTAACATCAGCGATAAAAAGTGTATGTGTGCCAAGATCAAGTGTATCTGTGACAGAAGCACATATAAATGAATTTGCATATCGGGGAACAACATACACTCCATTTGAACTGCGAAAAATATTTTCCTTATTTTCGAACTTGTCTTTGTCCCGTCCGCTAGAAAAACCAAAATGCTGAAATTCACTGAATGGGGCTTCTTCCGTAAGAACACTGAGGTTAAATATACCTGACTTTTTAATAAGCTCTCCCGTATAAGAAGATTTATTGACAGAAATCATTATCTTGTCAGGATTAAGCGCTACCTGAGAAACGGTGTTTATAATACATCCGTTGTCCTTACCCTCGAAAGAAGTGGTGAGGATATACAATCCATAACTGATTTTGTTGAGTGCAATTTGTTCCATTACTGTTCCTCCGTATTTTCCTGTTTATGGGAATTGAAATATTCAAAAACTCTGCCGGCTGTTTTTATATCCATGCCTTTTGCCTTGGAAAGCTCCTCCACAGAAGCATTTTTGATGTTTTTGATTGATTTGAAGTGTGTCAGAAGTGATTTTTTTCGTTTATCACCAACTCCGGGTATCAAATCAAGCTCACTTACCTTTGTTTTGCTCTTTTCGGAGTTTCTTAAATATGTTATTGCTCTGCGGTGCATTTCATCCTGAATTGCCACAACAAGCAGAAAAGCATCCTTGTTATCGCCAAATTTAATTTCACCGTCAGAACCAACTAATGCACGGGTTTTGTGGTTGTTGTCCTTAACTATTCCGAATACCGGTATTCCATACTTACCTATAACTTCCAGTGCGGCATTCCGGTGACCTTCGCCTCCATCAATGAAAATTACATCGGGCATTGGAAGAAATTTGCAATTTTCCAAATTAATCTGTCCGTTTTCAAGTTTTTCCATTTCTGCGTCCGCTCTGCTAAACCGACGCTGAAGCATCTCCTTCATAGATGCGTAGTCATCCTGAACATCAACTGTTTTCATACGAAAATTGCGATACCGTTTAGTGCACGGCTTTCCCTCACAATAAACAACCATTGATCCCACAGATGTATTATTGCCCATATTTGATATATCATATGCCTCCATGTTCATGGGAGCATTTTCCAACTTCAAAAGAGTAGTCAATTCAGAAAGAGCATTATTTTTGAAGTCAATATCCCTCATAGCCTTGAGCCTTTTTTCGGAATGCTCTTTCTTAGCATTGGAGACAATCATATTTATAAGTTTAACATTATCCCCTATTTTGGGCGTTTTAAGGGTTACTTTTCTCGTAGCTTTTGAAGAAATAAAGTCCGCAAGAAGCTCCTGTTCCTCCAGTTCATACTGCAAATATACAGTCTGCGGTATAAAACTGCAGTCTTCATAGTAGATTTTTAAAAACTGTGCCAGAATATCCCGTTCGGGAACATCTTCTGTGTTTTCAATAAAATAATGTTCTCTGCCTATAATACTGCCGCCTCTGATGAAAAACAGTTGTATACACGCAAAACCGTTGGCATTATACAGCCCGATTGCATCGGAATCATTCCCGTTGGGATTAACAATTTTCTGCTTTTGTTTTATAAGTTCCACAGCTTCAAGCCTGTCACGGCATATTGCTGCTTTTTCAAAATCAAGGGTATCTGCTGCCTCTCTCATTTGCCTGTATAGTGACTGCTCTGCATCATGAGTATCGCCGTTTATAAAATCTACAGCCTTTTTAATAAGTGCTCTGTAATCATCCGGAGAAATATATCCTGCACATATTCCGGGACATTTACCCAACTGATAATAAAGGCAAGGGCGCCTATTTAAATTTTCGCTATCAAATTCTGTATTGCATGATCGGAGGCAATAAATCTCCTTGAGAAGCATTATGAGCTTCTTGAGGTCTGCGGAACTCTGGTAAGGTCCAAAATACAGCGAGCCATCCTTTGTTACCCTTCGTGTAAAAATTATCCTTGGATAAAGCTCCTTAACTGTAATCTTAAGAAACGGGTATGTTTTGTCATCTTTAAGAAGAATATTATATTTTGGCATATTCTCCTTTATAAGGTTGTTTTCGAGTACAAGGGCTTCCAGTTCGCTGTCTGTTATAATGTACTCAAAAATATCAACATTTTCCACCATGGACCTGACCTTTGGCGGATGATTGTGCGAACGGAAATATGAACGCACTCTGTTTTTTAAATTTTTTGCCTTACCGACATAAATTATCTCCCCTGCGGTGTTTTTCATTATATAAACTCCGCTTTTGTCAGGAAGAGTTTTAAGCTTTTCTGTAATCTCTCTATTCATAATATTTTACACAAAAAGCCTCCACAAAAGCGGAGGCTCCATTTACAAAGAACTATTCGACATCTGCAAAATTCGACATAATAAGTGCTTCAAGCTCTTGGAGTGCCTGCTCTTCGTCAGCACCCTCAGCATTGAGAGTTATCGTTGTTCCTTTGGTAATACCGAGTGATAAGACACCGAGAAGGCTCTTGGCATTAACCTTACGCTCGTCCTTGGTAACCGTAATAAAAGACTGAAACTCATTAGCCTTCTGAATGAAGAATGTTGCAGGTCTTGCATGAAGACCAACCTCGTTAAGAACTGTGACTTCTCTGGTTATCATATTGCTCGCTCCTATAAACTATTAAAGTAAACTATTGAATTTATAGTATCAAAAAATTTAGCCAAAGTCAACTGTTATTGATAAATTTTGTTCAAAATATTTGTTTTTATCCATTCGAACAGCATTTTTACCGACATTTTTCACTTTCAAAGTCTCAAAACTTTCAAATTGCACTTGAACTTTTATTTGTATAATGGTATAATTGACATTATATTATTTTAGCGTGGTGTATTATTGTGAAAATCAGAAAAAACTGGCTTATGCCACATATTGAAAGCGATGAAGCACTGCGTATATCAGAAAAATTCAATGTACCTCACATTGTTGCAAAAATTCTCTGTGCAAGAGGATTCAGTGACGAAGCCATAGAGGGATTTCTGTGTAATGATATGCATTTTTTGTATAACCCGTTTTTATTAAACGATATGCAAAAAGCCGTAGATCGCATTAACGAAGCTGCTTGCAATGGCGAAAAGGTTGCTGTATATGGCGATTATGATGTTGACGGCATTACAGCTACTTACATTATGTATGATTATCTCTGCGGAATCTTCACTGATTGCATATACTATATTCCCAACAGACTTGACGAAGGCTATGGCATAAACACAGATGCCATAGATAAACTTAAAGACCAGAATGTTTCTCTGATCATTACTGTAGATGTTGGTATTACAGCAATTTCGGAAGTGGAATACGCAAAATCTCTCGGAATTGATGTTATCATCACAGACCACCATGAACTAAAGGATGAAATTCCGGATGCGGTTGCGGTGATAAACCCTAAAATCCGAAATGCAAATTATCCTTTTGATGCTCTGGCGGGTGTTGGTGTTGCATTTAAACTGATATACGCTCACAGCGGCCTGAATATGGAAATTGTAAACAAATACAGTGATATGGCAGCCATAGGCACAATTGCAGATATGGTTCCTCTGTTTGATGAAAACAGATTTATTGCTTCTTTGGGAATAGAAAAGCTTCGTCATACCTCCAACAAAGGACTGAGAGCTATTATGTCCGTTGCCGGAATCTCGCAGGAAAATCTTTCTTCTGCAGATATCAGCTTTGCTATAGCACCGAGATTAAACGCTGCAGGCAGAATGACTCACGCAGGAGAAGCAGTTGAGCTTCTGCTGGGCAAGGACACAAAGGAAGCATATGCCCGTGCCGAAGAACTCGATGCATGCAACAGAGAACGCCAAAATCTTGAACAGGAGATTTTTTCTGAAGCAACACATATTATCGAAAAAAATAAGCTGTACGAAAATAATTTTATTATGGTTACAAAGGAAGGCTGGGCACATGGTGTTATTGGGATTGTATCATCAAAAATTACCGATAAGTATTACAAACCCAGTGCAGTAGTAAGTATAAATGAAGACGGCTCAGGAAAGGCATCCGGCAGAAGCATAAAGGGCATCAACCTTTTTGAAGTACTGAATACCTGCAGCGACAACCTTACGAAATTCGGAGGTCACGAGCTTGCCGCAGGATTCACTGTAAAACCCGGTGAAGCAGATATTTTCTATAAAAAAATCAACAGTAAAATATCTGAATTTTTAACTGACGAAATTGCAACACCTTATATAGAAATTGACTGTGTAATAGAGCCTGAGGATGTTAACCTGGAACAGGTTGAATCTCTGCATATATTAGAGCCTTACGGCATCGGAAACAGAAGCCCCGTGTTCTGTATGGAGGATGTCATCGTGGAATCCATAAGGTACACCCAAAACGGCAAGCATGCATTCCTTACGTGTTCAAAAAACGGGATTACCATGGAATTTCCTGCTTTTTCTATGACAGATACAATAAAAGGCTTCGGAAAAGGTGATTACGTTCATATAGCAGGTACTTTGGGTGTAAATACATTCAGGGGAACCACAAAAGCACAGTTTGTAATAAGAGATATAAAATTTTCGGAAAAATCCAAAATGATTTCCAGGAAAAATCTGGAGACCGTATTTTCTGCAATAAAATCAGAAATAATGAATGGCGACTGCATCATCCCTATGGATAAAGACATTCCATGTGATAGATATGAAAAGCACAAGCCGGACAACCCCAAAATCAGTACGATACTAAGGGTGTTCGAAGAACTGAAGATTATAAACATTTCCAGAAAAAACGATGAGTATATTATTTCAAAAGGCATTAATTTTTTTGAAAAAAATGATCTTTTTTCTTCTGAAACATTCAGAAAATTCAATGTATAAGGAGGCTTTGATATGCCGCAAGCTAAATTTGAAAATTTGTTGGAAACAGTAAAAAAAACAATTCCTCATGCAGATATTGATAAAATCACCCGTGCCTACGAACTGGCATATGAAGCTCACAAAGATCAAAAGAGAGTCTCAGGTACCCCGTACATCACACATCCCCTTGAAGTTGCAAATATTGTTGCACAGATGCAAATGGATACAGATTCCGTATGTGCCGCTCTTTTACACGATGTTGTGGAAGATACTCCATATTCCGGAGACGATATAAAAAATATGTTTGGAGAACAGGTTGCTCTTCTTGTTGACGGAGTTACCAAGCTTGACAAAATAGAGTTTTCCAACAAAGAAGAAAGAGATATGGAAAACTTAAGGAAGATGTTCCTTGCCATGGCAAGCGACATCCGTGTAATAATAATAAAATTTGCTGACCGTATACACAATATGAGCACACTGATAAGTATGAGCGAAGAGAAGCAAAGGGATAAAGCACGAGAAACCCTGAGTGTTTTTGCTCCGCTTGCACACAGACTCGGTATGTATAAAATCAAGTGGGAACTTGAGGATTTGTCCCTTAAGTATCTTGATCCTATTGCATACTTTGAAATAGTAAAGGGTATCAATCAGAAAAGGCAGG
>JAZQBI010000245.1:0-5029 GCA_045545635.1 Clostridia bacterium
TCGCTTAAGGATTATCTGGGAGGAAAAACCACAAGAAAAACCAAATGTTGAAAATAATGAAGTTCCATCAAATGCAGAACCGGTACAGCTGGAAGAAAAGGATAAAACCTATCAGTACGATGCAACGCAGATGCAGGCAGCCGGAGTTATTAAAATTGTAGAAAAGAAACCTGACGGATCGACTTCAGTGATTTTTGAGCAGTTTGTTGATCCTGCGGTTACAAGTAAAATAGTAAGAAGAGTAAAGGGTACTACTACCAACGAGTATACGGTATACCAGGATGGAAATCCAATAAATACTTCAACTGTTAATTTTAACTGACAGATGGTGAATATATGGAAAATGGTACGATTATAAAAGGTATAGGCGGTTTTTATTATGTTGATGTAGGAGAGAATATTGTCGAGTGTAAAGCAAGGGGACACTTTCGAAAAGATAAATTGGTTCCATGCGTTGGGGACAGGGTAACTTTATCGTCAGGCAAAGACGGAAAAGGTTCTATTGATTCTATACATCAACGGCGAAATATTTTTGTTCGACCGCCAGTTGCCAATATTGATGCCTTGGTTATTGTGGTTTCGTTGAAAAACCCCGAACCTGATCTTGTATTCCTTGACAAGATGCTGGCGATATGCCAATGCAAAAATGTTGAAGCAGTAATATGCTTTAATAAGGCCGATTTGGACGACGGCGATGCATCTTTATTGGTTGATATTTATTCTGATGCCGGTTACAAAACTTTTATTTCCAGTACAATCAGTATGGAAGGTATCGCTTCGCTTAAGGATTATCTGGGAGGAAAAACAACGGCTTTTTCAGGATTTTCCGGAGTCGGAAAATCGAGCCTTGTCAACTCCATAAAGAATAGCGGCATTATGGAAACAGGAGAAATAAGTCAAAGACTCGGACGTGGAAAGCACACCACAAGGCACGTTGAACTTATACGCTATGCAGGTGGTTATATTGTTGATACTCCCGGTTTCTCAATGCTGGATTTTCCGGAGGAAATTAATAAGAATGATCTTTGCGAGTGTTTTCCCGAATTTGAACAATATATAGATGAGTGCAAATTTCGCGATTGTAATCATATGGGCAATTGTAATGTTTGTGCAGTCTCTCGTGCTGCTTCTGACGGACATATTGCACCATCAAGGTATAAAAATTATGTAGAGTTTTACAAGCAGCTTTCACAAAGAAAGGATTGGAAAAAATGATAAAAATTTCGCCGTCACTATTGTCTTCTGATTTTATGAATATGGAAAAAGATGTCCGTGCAATTGAAAAAGCCGGATGTCCTTATGTTCATGTTGATATAATGGATGGTCACTTTGTTCCAAATATTAATTTTGGACCGGGTTTGGTCAAAGCTTTGAGAAAAGTTACAGATATGGTTCTGGATGTTCACCTTATGATTTCGGAACCTCACAAATACATAGATGCTTTTCTTGAAAGCGGGTCGGATATAATAACTGTTCATGTTGAATGTGATACCGATTTTGAGATGATTGCAAAAAAAGTTAAGGACAACGGAAAAAAATTTGCACTTTCAATAAACCCTCCGACAGACGTGACCTGCGTTGAAAAGTGGATTCATCTTGCCGACATGGTTCTTGTTATGAGTGTGAATCCCGGTTTTGGTGCACAGGCGTTTATAGAGAATTCGCTAGAAAAAATTGAATATTTAAGGAAGAAATATCCACACCTGGATATCGAAGTTGATGGCGGAATAAAGCTTAACAACGTTGAGCGAGTAATTAATGCAGGAGCAAATGTTATTGTTGCCGGTTCCGCAATTTTTGGTGCCGAAGATGTAAAAGCATGTGCCGAAGAATTTATTGAGAGGTGCAACAGGTGAGAAGAGCAATAATCTTTAGCGGCGGAACAATTGACTCTTACAGCAAATTACCCGTTAAAGCCGGCAATGACGATTTGATAATATGTGCAGACAGCGGCATAAACCATTGCATAAGAGCAAATATTAAACCACATATCTGGGTTGGAGACTTTGATTCTTCGGATTTTGATTCTCTTGTGAACTCGGAATTGTTGAGAGAAACTAAAATTGTCGGACTATCAACACAAAAAGACGATACCGATACCGAACACGCATTACACATGGCTATGGATATGGGCATTCGTGACATTGTTATTGTCGGTGGATTCGGCGGCAGGCTTGATCATACCTTTGCAAATGCCTTTCTTGCTGAGGAGGCGTATAATAACGGAGTAACGCTGATTTTGGAAGACGAAAAAAACATTTTGCATTACTTGAAAAACAGTACTTTGCATCTAAAAAAAAGCACAATGAAATACATTTCTGTTATTCCGATAGAGAATTGTTTGATAAGCTGTGTGGGATTTCGCTATCCACTCGACAAGGAGATTGTCAGACGAGGACCTGCAAGAGGTGTTAGTAATGAACTTGAGTGTGATGATGGTTTCATAACAATTCACGAAGGCTGTGCTTTTATTATTGAATCTATGGATTGAGAGGAATAAGCTTTGAAAGAAAACATATATACAATACCTATAAATGATGCATTTGATGCTGACTCGGAATGTCCCATTTGTGAATTTTTTCAGAAAGAGGAAAAAGGGCGGGTTGAGTATTCTCTCGGTGCAAGTATGATGGAGCCGGATGAACGAATAGCATCCAACGAGCTTGGTTATTGTGTCAGACATACTCAGATGATGTATGATTTCGGCAACAAACTGAGCCATGCACTTGTTCTGGAAACACGACTTAAATTTTTGACAGAAGAGATAAAAAAATATCGCAATAGCGTAAAAAAGCCAAAATCAATTTTTGTTAAGGGAAAAGAGACAACGGGTTTATCTCATTCCGATAATTGCCTGATCTGTACAAGACTTAACAAAATCATGGAAGATTTTGTTGCAAATATTTTTTATTTATACAAAAAAGAACCCGAATTTAAAAATAAATTTTTAAACTCCGAGGGTTTTTGCTTAAAGCATTTTGAAATGCTTGCAAACTCTGCATACGATAATCTGGGTTCACAGTCAGGGTATGAATTTATTCGTACACTTTGCGATATCGAAGAGAAAAATCTTAACAGAGTTACCGAAGATATAGAATGGTTTTCAAAAAAATTTGATTACAGATATAAGGATGAAGATTGGAAAAACTCCAAAGATGCTGTCATCAGAGCAAGCAGAAAAATCTCATCATATATCGAAGAAAAATAATAAACGGAGCTGCAATTTTATTTGTAGCTCCGTTTGCTTATAGATTGAGTTTTACTTTGACAGTGTTGCAATATTGCTTTGGTGACATACCGGTATGTGATTTAAAATGCCTGCAAAAATAATGAATGGATCCAAAGTTAAGGATTTCGGAAATTTCCGTTATAGAATATTTCTGTTCCCTCATTAGTATTTTTGCATTACTTATTTTAAGCCTGTTTATATGGTTTAATATTGTTATACCGTATTCATTTTTAAACTTTGAGCACAGTGATGTTTTGTTAGTGCCAAAAAGCAAGCAAAGATCGTCAAGGGAAATTTTTTCTGTATAATGCTCATTTATATAATTGTAAATGTCAGCAATTTTGCTATCGCTTATCTGCGAGTTTTTATGAGATGATGGACTTTGCTGATACTCTCGAATAAGATATATCAGAAAAGCCTCCATATTGATTTTAAGCATCTGATCAGAAGCAAAGGGGTAGGAGTCACGCTTTTTCATTTCCAGAGTATTTGGAATATCGTATGGCGGTGCATAAACATTCATGCCTTCTTTCATTATTTCGGAAAGCATTTTTTTATGATTTTGCTGAAGCTTCGTTGGCTTGGTTGAAAATACTTCCAATTCTTTACAGTTGCATTCAAAACCAATAATTATAACATTGGGACATACATTATCCGTACATTTCAGCGAGTGTTTTTCGTTTGGCATGTGAATTATCATCTGGTTGTCTGTAAGTTCACCGCGGTAATTTTCTCCCTCAACAGTAATGGAGCCTCTGTCAACATAAAGAAGTTCATAAAAATTGTGAGAGTCATTGTATGTGTGATACTCTTTTGTAAATTCAAAGTAATGAAGATTGGCAATTCTTGAAACCGTAAGAGGTATTCTGAATTCCTGTAATTTAAAATCCATATTATCACCAAATATATTAAAACACATTTATGCAGTTTTGTCAATTTATTTAATAATGTGCAAAAAAAATTTACTATTTTTCAAATACAACAAAGTTACGGCATTGTATAATTATACTAACAAAAAATATAGGAGGTTTGTGGTATGGCAAACAGAATTTGTATCCCTGATTATGAGTACAAAGAAAGAATTCAAAGAGCTGCAAAGCTCGTAAGAGACAGAGGTCTCGATGTAATGGTTGTTTCCTCAACGGAATCTGACTATGCAAACGCAAGATATTTCAGTGGCTTCTGGCCTTTGTTCGAAAGAGCCGGTGTTGCAATTTCCGCAAATGGTGATGCTGCACTTATGGTTGGTCCCGAATGCATAATTTTTGCTCAGGATGTAGGTAAGATTGACAAGGTTTTCTGCCTGAGAGAATTCAGAGAATCTGCAGACCCTTCATATCCCGAACTCAAAGCAAATACATTCGAAGACGTTTTTAAAGCAATCGGCGTAAGCGGCAAGAAGATTAAAATCGGTCTCGGAAGCTATGTTGAATGTACACTTCCTATCTATGAAGGTCTCAAGGATAGCTATCCTGAAGCAGAAATTGTTAAATGCAATGATATTATGGTTGAGCTCCGTAAAATTAAGAGTGCTAACGAGCTTGCTTGTATTCAGGAAGGTTTCCGTATCGTTGATCTTGCAACTGATGAAGTAATAAGAAACTTAAAGCCCGGTGTTACAGAACTTCAGATGGTTGGTATCGCTCAGAAGGTTATATACGAAGAAGGCGCAGAATATGAAGGTCTTCCTATGTATGTATTCAGCGAAAAATCCACAAGTCACGCAATTAGCCGTTCAGGTTACAGAACAATTAACAAGGGTGATATAGTTCAGCTTAACCTTTCTGCAAAAATCGATGG
>JAZQBI010000246.1:0-2045 GCA_045545635.1 Clostridia bacterium
ATAAATATATGCCTTTTTGCTATTGCCAAATCTCACCTCTCGCCGTGCCCTCGCACGCCTTCGGGTTACCACTCAAAGCAAGGAAAAGCCTTGCTTTGAGTTCGATTTGACAATTCCGAATCATTTTTTCCTATTCCCCAAGGGGACTGTAAATTAATTCCGACGAATTAATTTACAGTCCCGTTTTTTTAGATATTAGACTAAATTTGAATTTTTAATAATTTTGTACACTGCAGGTGCTGCAGCAGAGGTTATAACTGTTTCGGGAAGCATATATGCCAGATTGTATATGACAGAATAGAAAACTGCCAATGCAGAGCCCTTGAAATTTGCCATAACCCACGAGCAGAATCCCTCCAGTGCCTTTATCTGAGAAAGACCTGTGGAATCGGCAAAAAACCATTCTGCCCATGTGCCGAAGAATATGGCACCGGAAACAATATGAACCAAACATCTCAGAGCACATACAAGAAGTGCTCCCGTAATTATTGCAAATGTCTGATTTTTTATTTTGCCACGGAATATCCCGGCAAAACCCAGAACAACATAAGCAAGGATGTAGTCCAGCAAGCATACCGCAATAGCCGCACCTGCCGCCATGTGGCTGTCTCCGGGCAAAAAGAATGCAGAAACCGTTCCCATGCCGCTTATAAGCTGTATGATACTGAACAAAAATGAGGACAGGACTCCCCATCTTATTCCGTAAAAATAAGCAATAAGCACGATAGGCATCATTGATGCTGCCGTTACCGTTCCGCCAAAGGGAAGCTCAAAAATCTTTATAAAAGACAGCACTGTTGCTATGGCAATAAGCATAGCACTGACTACAAGTCGTTTAGTTTTCATTGTTTAATCCTCCATTCCTAAGACTGTATCAAAATATATTACTGCGATACCTGCAGATATTAATACAGTCTCAAAAAAGCGATGCAAAAAACCTGTTTTTGCATCGCCTTTTTTGTAAAATAATTTCCTACGTTGGCATTACCCAAATCAGGTTTGAGATATCCAAAGACACCTCTATGGGTCGGAACGCAATATGTTCCCTCTCAGCCTGCCTGCGCAAGCTCCCCTATTAAATGGTTATTAAATTTTTTTCAATCCCTCAGTCAGCTTTGCTGACTGCTCCCTTTACACAAGAGGCCTTTAAATCCGCTCAACAAGCCAGCCTTGTGCGCCCTGAGCAGATCGAGGAAGTGCCCTTGGGGTATAAAGAAGGATGGCACGCGTAAGCGAGACGAAATGGTTACTAAAATGTAATTAAAAACAGTGTCAGGAGTTACTTATTGCCAAGACATCTGTCCACCATTGCAAATACCTCAAGTCTTGTGATATTAGCCTTTGGTTTAACGCTGCCGTCATCGTAGCCTGTGATTATACCCAGCTTAGCAGCATGAGCAATGCTTGATCTGGACCACGGAGAAATTTCTCCTGCATCGGTAAAGGTGAGTTCGCCATCTTCGGTCTGCCACTTAAGAGCACGGGCAAGAATTGTGAGCATCTGCTCACGGGTGATGAAGTCCGCAGCACCCACTCTGCCGTCCTCATATCCGTTAAGGAGACCGTGCTTCATAGCTGTAGCAACAAAGGGTGCTGCCCACTCTGCTACAGAATCTGCATCTGTACATTCCAGCTTGAGACCTTCCTCAGGCTGAATTCCCATTGCAAGAAGTGCAATTTTTGCCGCTTCTGCACGGGTAAGATTGTCACCCGGTCTCATAGACGGCTTTTCAGCACCGTCACCTGCTATTATGCCCTTGTCCATAAGGGATTTTGCATGCTTATAACCCCAGCTTGTTTCGGGGATATCAGAAAAACCTTTGAACTCTTTGGTTTCTTCCTTTACTTCCTCTTTGGTTTCATCTTTTTTGCTGCCGGAACCTCCAAAAGAACCACCGCCACCGCCGGGGCGTACATTTGTTCCGCCGTTTCCACTGCCTGTGCCGGAATTGTTGCCGGAATCATCCTCATTACCGGAGCCGCCCTCGTTGTCGGAGCCGCCCTCGTTACCGGAGCCGCCCTCGTTACCGGAGCCACCCTCGTTA
>JAZQBI010000247.1:0-6740 GCA_045545635.1 Clostridia bacterium
GTGGTCATTGATAATCTTTTTCAGGTCATTGACATTAATCTCATTCCATTTATCCTTTGATGCACAATATTGTGAAATAAGAGTGTTTGTATCCATAATGACCGAGCCTGCAAAATTATCGGCAATCCGTGAGGATGTTCCTTCCGGTTGAGAAGAAATCTCGTCATTTACTCTTGTCAGAACATCGCTATGTGCCTGATTAATACAGTCATTTATTGTTGTCTGGGCGGTTTCAACATTTGCAACTATAGCAGCATCGTTATTCATAATATCAGATGCATCAGTACTGCTTAAATCTCCAAATATAAGGCTTGGCAGCATCAGAATAAACAAAATCGGGATTGCAAGCACCAAACAACTGGCAGCAATTGCTTTCCCGATTAGTTTTCTGTTCTCCCATGCAAATCCGGCGATTGCTCCGTATGGTCCGCCTGCTGCTGCACCTTTGGCTGCTCCGGCAATTGCCTTACCGGTTTTTACTGCTCCCTTTACATAGTGAGCAGCCTGAGCGCTTTTCGCCAAAGGTTCCGCTACCGGCTTGACATTTTTATTATCTGCCATATCACATCTTATCCTTTCGCATCGGAGCCTTTGGTATCCTTTCTACGATTTTCTCGTGATATTGTACTTTACCCTTTGTATCCATATATGGTGTCTTCTCAACCGCAGGTGCTGCATACTGCTTATACCATTTTGAGTTGTCAACAGCTGTAACCGTTTCAAATTTTCCTTCCGGTTTAGCATATTTTTCAGCGTCATACATAGCAAACTGAATACCGTCAGGATGGTCAGCACTTGTTTCCATACCGGTTATTCTGCCACCACCCATTTCAATATCAGAGAAGGTAGGAATTGTATCTCCACTACCTGTCGGAATTGAAGTTCCGCCGCCTGAACCTACATCAATCGGCGAAGAATCACTGCCTATAGGTTGTCCACTCGCATCAAATCCGATATTGCCCGACACATTGCTATTACTTGTAATAGTGGTAGAACCACCTTGGTCAATGCTCATTGACGAAGACTTTCCTTCTTTTTTATCAACACTGGCATTTGCATTATATCCGAAATACGATTCCATCGCTGCTTTTCCGTTAGCACCGGAGATAGTTCCCATCTTGCTGATTTCTCCTCTTGCAACTGAGCTTATAACGCTTGTGGCAAATGCGCCTCCTTTACCAACAGAATTCTCATACATTTTCTTGCCAATGCTTGCCATCATGCCTCCGGAAGCATTAACATTACCTGTAACAGAACCTGTTGCTCCGTCAGCCATCTTTCTTCCTATACCGCCGAAAAAGCCAGTTTTCCCGGCAGGTGCAGAGCCTCCTGCAACTGTCCCGTTACCACCTTTTCCAAATCCGGCAAATTTACCACCGGCTTTGAATGCTGAACCAATCGTCCTTCCGACTATCATTGCCTCAGCCATCATGGAACCGCCTGTTCTTCCAACAGAAATTCCAAGCGAACTCATAAATGAGTCAATCTTCTGTGATACCTTCATAAATGCTATAGCACATAAAAACCACACAAAAAGATTACCTGAAACACTTTCCTTGCTGCTTGAATCTACTGCTGACTGAACTTCTGCTTCAGTGACAGCGTAACAGTTAACAGCAAAAACGAATGTGACCAAAAGTGCAATTATTATGCAGATTCGTATTTTCTTATTCATTTCTCTGCACCTCCTACAGCGACAGTGGATTTGACAGGAAGTTTCCTACCATTGATGTAAACAGCCTTAGACACCATGCATTCATAAGAAGCAGAAAAACCTGTCCTCCAAGCATCTTACACCATGATTTAAAAATATCCGATGTCATCTGAGACGCACCCATAGCAAAAGCAACAGGTGCAGTATACACAAGGACACCAAGCAAAACATATCTTTCTGCTGCTTCAAATAGCAATTTAATATAGTTCCATGCAAGTATTAAAATCAGTATTAATGCAATAAGAGCTACCGAACCACTTGCTACAACACCGAGTACGGTGAGAAGTACCGAGTTAAAATTCGCAAAATTAAGCGGAGGTAAATCCTCTGTCATAATCCAGTTATACGGAGTGCCGCCTATTTTCAAAATAATATTTAAAATCTCATCTGAGTAATAAGCAAGTATGATAAAAAACAATGATCTGATAATCAGCTTTATCGGATCCTCTGCTTCCGTACCCATAGCAAGTCCAAAATTTTTAAATAGCTGCCATACAAGATTTAAAAGTATTAATCCGATTGCCAGGGCGACAAAGATATGATACATCGTTTCTGCGGCAGGAAAGTATCTGATAAATGTGTCCATATTGCAGCCCAACGCACCTAAAACTGAGCTTGAAATCATATCAAGAACATTCATTACCTGTTCAGCTATCCATGACACAATACCATCTAATATTCCCATGTTTCATCACCCTTTCAAAAAAACGGACACCCACCATAAAGATGAGTGTCCGCTAATAACATTTACTCAATACCTAACATCTGCTTAAACAAGCCGAATTTATCGTCATCGGTATCTATTGTTCTTATAAACGAGCTTACCCCTAACATAATAAAGGCACGAAGCACAGTTTCCTCATCCATGTCATCTATGTCAGAAATAATATCAACTAAATAATCAATGAATGGCGGAAGTTCAACCTGATTAAAACCATCATAATACACATATGGTTCTGTTCCCTTTTCCTTGTAATCCTCGTAGTATTTATCTACTGTGGCAATATACGCACCATACAGTTCCTCGATATTGTCTGCTTCAAATGAATATTCTTCATTCGTATTCAGTAAAGTGCCTGACCAAAATCCATCCTGTTCTTCTATTTCTGCTGCCATATTACGATAAAAGAAAATCTTACCGAGAGAATTAACCTGAGCATTTACATATGCAAGTTCACTTTCATATATCTGATGTAAGTCAGGCTTTTTCATTTCCGGCTGAATTTCTTCTTCTGAACTGTCATCATCAAGCTCACGCTGAATGCTCGTAACCATCATTTCAAGCCTGTGAAGTCCACTCATAATGGTGCTTTTTAAAAACTGTTCCATATCCATTCCTGTTTCCTCGCAGGCAAGAGCGATATGACAATGAACCTCCGGCATAACATCAATACATAGTTCACCTGAATATTGTTTGCATGGTTCCTTGCCCTCTGCCTCACATTCCGCCAAATAGCTGTCAACTCTTTCACGAAAGTTTGTCTCAAGCTCAGGAATATCCTTGCCCGCAAAATCCATTAAAGGAATTACGCCTTTAATCCTGCCGACAAAATTATTTTCCTGTCTGTCATATTCGATGCTTGCCATATAGCCCTTATATACAAAGGGTTGCTCCTTTACAGGTGTGTTCATAAAATTTTTATTTTCCATTTCACATTACTCCTTATTTTTTATTTTGTAAAACTTAATTGTAGCTGAAAAAATCATCAGCCAGTCCACTTACCGCCACTCAAGAAGGGTTCAATGTAACTGATTATAAAGCCTAAAGAGTTAAGAATAACCCAAGTAATTACAATTCTTTTGAGCCATGCCCTTGATTCATCAACTGTTTTACCCGATTTCGAGAAGTTCATCAGTAAAAGAGCAATTGATGCTGTTACAACAGCTGCAACAGTAGAAATAAGCACTACTTCTCCATAGACATCCTTCATAATCTCTGTTGCTTTATCCCAGATATCTGCCGCTGATACCGGCACTACTGTCATTGCACCAATCGCTGTGATTATAAAGACACAGTATAAAAGCTTAGGAATATTTACCTTTTTCAAAAACTTAGACATCACAATTCTCCTTTCACATTATTACATAAAAAACGCCTGCAGTCATCCATCCCAAAAGGACGCAAAACGCAAGCGGTACGCTCTTTTCCTTTTTTACAACAGAATATATAACTGCATACCCTATTGTAAATAAAAGAAGCCATGCAAGATTGACAATACCTATCGCCATTGCAAGCATAGCTATAAATTTTAAATCTCCTCCCTTTAGCTTATCTGTTGCCAGTGCCAATATGGAAAGAGGCAGTGCTGCCAATACAAAGCTGCACACCTTGTCAATGAGCATAATCGGACTTAGCAGCACTGCATATATAAATAAAAGCAGGATGATATACGGAGGGATCTTTCTGTGAAATAAATCTATGCATCCTGCTGTTATAAGTATAACTGTCAGCATCAGTCTGAACCGGAGAAATCATCACTGTACATATCTCCGTTAATTGTTATTCTGCCGATAAGCTTCTGGCAAAATTCTACGCCTTCAATTCCGCCTCCACTAACATACATTTCAAACTCATGTGATACAGGTTCTTCTTCAGTACCGGGGAGTTCTACTGGTGTATAAATTTTTCTTGCACCTGCTTCTGATACATTACTTACAGGAAGTCGGAATTTAAGTCTGCCATTTGATTCCATCTCGATAGCTTTACTTTGCGTTCCAAGCCTGTTTGTCATATCCCAAGGAACATAAACCGTAGTCTTTGTGGGATCCTTTACGGACATAAGAGGAGAACGACTATTGCCCCAGCTTGAGCACCCGCCTCGGTTGGAAACAAGATTTGTGTTGATTGAGCAGCTAACCTCTATCTCAAATCCATAGCCGGATTTTAAGGTAGTCGGTGTAATAACAGAATTCGCCGTCAATACTGACTTGTAATCAAATGAATGAGTACATGTTCTGTAAATAGGGTTTCCATTTCTGTCATATCCTATCAATACCCTGTGAGAATCAGTTTCTGTCCACTCGATTATTCCGTTACAATCTCCATTCGGCTTTATCGTAACTGTCGGATCAGGAAGCTTATCATCATCCGGTGTTCCATCATCGTCATCCGGTCTAATCTTAAGGCAGTCAACCTCCAGGATTTTATGCGGAACAGTTTCAGTAAGCGTAACAGTGACCGTATCTCTATTACCGCTTGATTCTTCCTTGCCGCTTGGCAGTTTAACCGTCCATCCGGTAATAACATATCCTGGAATGTCCTTTATTTCAGCCTTAACTGTTGTTTTCTGATTTCCGTGTACCTCTTCACCCCAGATTACCTCTGAACTGATAATTGCTTTGGTATCGGTATCAATATACTTTACTGTAAGCTTTGTATTTGAAATAGGAGCACATTCAACATTGAGATACTTGGTTGGAATATATCCATTAAGAGTAATATCTGTAGGATTATCCGTACCTGTGTACTGAATTGTACCGTCTATTAACTGAACATTCCAGCCGGTTATTTTATAACCATAAGGCGGAGTCATTTTCGCTGTTATTGTGGTCTCCTGCTCTTTTACAACCTTTTCACCCGTTAAGAGTTCGGTATGTAAAATCTTGTTTTCAGCAGAATCCCAATAACGAACCTCAACTCCAGTTGCTACATACGGATAGAATTCCACATTCAGATATTTTTCAGGAACCCAGCCTGCAAGTGTTATGCAAGCCTTTCTATCTGTACCGCTGTATTGGATTGTTCCGTCCATAAGCTGAACATTCCAGCCGGAATACTGATAGCCTTCCCAATCTGTTATATCAACACAGGTATCAATTGTATCTCCATCATTTAGAATCTGGCCTGCATTTACATAACCTTCATGGAACACCTTATTATTCTGAGCATCCCAATATCTGATATGTACCACTGCTTCACGAACAGGCTTCACAACTACTCTTACAGCAGAAAAGTACCAATATGCACCCTTTGGGAACCATTTGTTTTTACCAACAACCTGATGGTTGCCATTCTCGCTCCAGGGATCACAACATCCGGTTTTAACTTTTGCATTGCTCTTTACGCACAAATAAAAAATTGTTTCACCCGGATTATTCAGAACAATTGATGTACTGTTCACTATATTATTTTTATAAAGTTTATTATGATCGCCGATGCTACCATAATACTGCCAGTCCCATTCTACGATACTTCCACCTTGATTGTTATCATGGCTTAAATCTTCGAAAGTCAATGTATCGCCAACATAGCACACAAGAGTCGGAAACTCTGTCGTGCAGTCATAGTCAGCATAGCTGGTAACCGCATCAACTATTTCTCCGTTTACCACCCTCTTTGCAGCAAATTGCGAGGTTGGTTTATTTATTGCAACACCCTGTCTGTTCATAATCTGCATATTACGGTAGTCTTTATTGACTCTCTCATAACTGAGTGCTGCTGATACAGGCAGAGCTGATAAAACAAAGATGGCTGCCAAAACGACAGCCATCAAACTTAAATATTTACTTTTCATTGTGTTATTCCTCCGTTTCAATTAATGAATACGGTAACTTTATAGCCTCACTGAAAGAATACTCTTTACTTTCATTACTGCATTTTCTATGAACCGTAAGTTTAAACTCAAGCTCATCTCCATCTGCAATGATAAAGTTCTTGGCATTCTCTCTTGTAGTATAGAATGCTCTGCTTACAGTTACAATCGTATTACCCGTATTAGTAAGCGTTACAAATTTGTTTCTGTTATACTTCTGCCAACCGTTAATTGCGCCTTCATCCTGTTCAAAGGTATTAAACTCTGCAGGGGTTACGAACTCAATTTTGAATTCATAATTTGGGCATTCTCTTTCGAAATCACGGTAGTTATCAAGCGTAATCCAGAAAAGTCGTTTGTCGCTTTCACTTGCAGGATAATGTACTGTAATCTCAGGTTCAGGGAATTTTACTGCATCACCCGGGGAAACAATAGTAACCGTTCTTGTTACGTCACTCCAATCAACATCACAGGAGAGCATTTCTGAAATAAAT
>JAZQBI010000248.1:0-13979 GCA_045545635.1 Clostridia bacterium
ATGGGAGTTTCCTGCTGGGGAAGCTTAACACCCATTTTGTCTCCTGCCTCTTTAAGCTTAAGGAACCACGCCATATTTCTTCCGAGAACACGCATTACCTGCAGACCTTCTTCGTCCTTTAGTACATCCTCCGGCTTTGAGCCGTGTACCATATTCCAGTACCTTGAAGATATTATAGGCATCTGGGATATAGTAAAGTACTTATTAATTTCCTCAAAAGCTGCAGTTGTTCCGGCTCTTCTTGCAGATGCTATGCAAGCGGCAGGCTTAAATGTAAATATACCTTTTCCGGAATAAAAAGCTCTGTCCATAAATGACTTTATAAGTGATGATGCCGCCGCATAGTGAACAGGAGTACCAAATATAAATCCATCGGCATCCTTTGCCTTTGCATTAAACTCATTTACCGCATCATCTATCACACATTTTCCAAGTTTTCCGCAAGCACCGCAGGCACGGCAAGGAAGAATGTCACGTCCTGCAAGATTGAAAATCTCGGTTTCTATTCCCTCTTCGTTGAGAGTCTTTTGCACTTCGCAAAGAGCAGTATAGGTACAGCCCTCCTTGTGGGGACTGCCGTTTACAAGTATAACTTTCATAAAACTACCTCCCACTACTTATATATTCTCAAGAGACTTATTCAAGAACATCTTTGTTCTCTCGGATTTGGGGTTGTCAAAAACCTCCTCAGGTGTTCCCATTTCGCATATAACACCGTCTGCCATAAAGATAACCTTGTCGGAAACGCTCTTGGCAAATTCCATTTCGTGAGTTACCACAATCATTGTGGTGTCCTCGCCTTTTAAGCCTTTTATAACCTTGAGAACTTCGCCCGTAAGTTCGGGATCAAGAGCAGATGTAGGCTCATCAAAGCACAGAATATGGGGATTGAGAGCAAGTGCCCTCGCAATGGCAACCCTCTGCTGCTGACCGCCGGAAAGCTGACAGGGATAAAAATCCATCTTATCGCTAAGACCGACTCTCTCGATAAGCTTTTTGGCATTTGCCTCTATATTTTCCACCGTGTCAAACTTGAGAAGCTTTGGTGCAAGTGTAATGTTCTGAAGCACATTATACTGGGGAAATAGGTTGAAAGACTGAAAAACCAGACCGAAATTGAGACGCATCTTTCGTATTTCCTCATCGGACATGGATGCATTGGAACTTCCGTCATATATCACCTTTCCGTCTACAGCAATGGTACCGCCCTCGGCAAATTCAAGAAAGTTAAGGCAACGAAGAAGTGTGGTTTTTCCGCTTCCGGATGAACCTATTATGGAAAGAACCTCTCCTTTTTCCAAAGAAAAATCTATGCCCTTTAACACTTCGGTTTTTCCAAAGCTTTTCACTAAATTTTTAACTTCAAGTATTTTCATTTCTAAACTATCCTTTATAATAATCCAATTTCTTCTCTATATATCCGAATATGAGAGTGAGTATTCCGCAAAATGCCAGATAGAAAAGTCCGGAATAGAAAAGCGGCCACAAAATATGCTCACTGTTCATAAAACGCTTGGCATTCCAGGTTATTTCGTATATCATAATGGTGTTTGCAAGTGATGTATCCTTTACAAGAGTAAGAAACTCGTTGCTCATAGGAGGCACAATTCTCTTTATTACCTGCTTTAACACAATATGGAAGAAAATCTGGTTTTTGCTCATACCCAGCACTTGTCCTGCCTCATATTGACCTTTTGGTATTGATTCTATACCGCCTCTGAATATCTCGGAAAAATAGCAGGAGTAATTGAGAATAAAGGCAAGCATAACCGCAACAAAGGTGGACATACCGTCTATGCCTATAAGACCGGGACCGAAGCCAAACACAACAAGCTGGAGCATGAGGGGTGTACCGCGGATAATCCATATAAGTGTTTTTATAGGCCATTTAATCACTTTGAACTTGCTCATAGAACCAAAGGAGATTATAAGTCCCAAAGGAAGTGCTGCAAGCAAGGTGAGGGAAAATATCTTAAAGGTAGTCCATAGTCCTTCCAAAAGACTTTGGGTAACTGTTATAAATAAATTCATTTTAAATATCCTTATCTCTTTTTCAGTAAAACAGGGATGTAAAAACTAAGTTTTTACATCCCCTATTCATTATGAATTTCAATTAGAAAGCAAGGTTAAGACCATACTTCTCGGCAAGAGCGGGGAGTGTTCCGTCTGCATTGAGTTCATCAATTATAGCATTTACCTTTTCGGTAAGTTCAGATTCTTTTTTGAATCCTATGCCGTATTCTTCGCTTGTAAGCTCGATGGAATAACCAAGCTTGTCATAGCTTGTGCCGTCTGCTGTCATGGACTTTGCCATAGTGATATCGATTACGCAAGCATCTGCCTGACCGCCCATTACTGCGAGGAGAGCATCTGTCTGTGCAGCTACAGGAGAGTAGTTTTCGTCAAGGCCGTTGTCCTTGATTGCGGTTTCACCTGCGGAACCTGCTTCTGCAGCAAACTTAAGTCCCTTTAAGCTTTCCACATCTGCATAGTCTGCGATAACTTTGTCGTTCATAACAACAACCTGTGCGTTCTTAACATATGCCTTGGAAACATCACAGTTTTTCTTAACTTCGTCAGAAATTGTCATACCGTTCCAGATACAGTCAATCTTATTGGAATCCAGTGTAACAAACTTTGTGTCCCAGTTGATTTCCACAAATTCAGGAGTAACACCGAGCTTTTCACATACTGCTTCTGCAAACTCTGTATCAAAACCTGTGAGCTTGCCGTCTTCCATATAGTTCATAGGCTCATAGATTGTGTAACCGATAACGAGCTTTTCTGCTTCTTTCTGTTCTGCCTGTTCGCCGCAAGCTGCAAATGCAAAAAGCATAGTAGCTGCAAGAATAAGTGCTAATAATTTTTTCATGGTAATAACCTCCAAAAATTTTATTGATACACACATTATACTTTATTTTATTAAAGTTGTAAAGCATTATTTTGATAAATTGCAAAAAAATCTGCCCGAAAGCAGATTTTTTGCATTTATATAATTGATTATATATCGTAATCAAGCTTGAATTTTTCTCCGCAGCCGTAGTTTTCGTAAACATAGTCGATGTCCTTATCGCCTCTGCCGGAAAGACATGCAAGAATAGAACCGCTGCCCTTTTCCTTGGCATACTTAATGGCATATGCAACTGCGTGGGCACTCTCGATTGCAGGAATAATACCCTCATAGCGGGAAAGGAGGAAGAATGCCTCCATTGCCTCTTCGTCGGAGATTGTATCATAGTTTACTCTTCCGCTGTCACGGAGATATGCATGCTCAGGACCTACACCGGGGTAATCAAGACCGCTGGCAATTGAGTATACGGGAAGAGGTTCGCCCTCGTTATCCTGAAGAACATAGGTATTGAAGCCGTGAATCTTGCCCTTTGTACCAAATCTCATTGTTGCGGCATGATCACCAACATTCTCGCCTCTGCCAAGAGGTTCAATACCGTAAATATCAACGGGATCTGCAAGGAAAGGAGTAAACATACCAAGTGAATTGGAACCGCCTCCGACACAAGCACACACTGCATCGGGCAAATTTCCGGTCATTTCCATAAACTGTTCTCTTGCTTCTATTCCTATCACTGCCTGGAAGTCACGAACCATCTTGGGGAACGGATGGGGTCCCAGAGCTGAGCCTATGCAGTAGATTGCATTGTCATATTCGTTTAGATATGCCTCAAATGCAGCATCTACCGCTTCTTTTAATGTCTTGAGTCCATGGGTTACGGGTACAACATTTGCACCGAGCATCTTCATACGGATAACATTTGGGTGCTGTTTTTCTATGTCAACCTCGCCCATATACACATCACATTCCATACCAAAGTATGCGGCAGCGGTAGCTATTGCTACACCATGCTGACCTGCACCGGTTTCGGCAATGAGTTTTTTCTTGCCCATATATTTTGCAAGAAGTCCCTCACCCATACAGTGGTTGAGCTTGTGAGCACCAGTGTGATTTAAATCTTCTCTCTTTAAATAAATCTGGCAGTTTCCGAAAATCTTGGAAAGTCTCTCGCAGTGGTAAACCGGAGTTGGTCTGCCCTGAAACTCCTTGCGGATTCTGCGAAGCTCGTTTATAAACTGTGCAGAGTGGCAAATAGCCTCATATGCCCTGTCTGCTTCCTCAAAAGCAGGTACAAGCTCAGGGGGAAGAAATGAACCGCCAAACTCGCCGAAATAACCGTCCTTTGAAGGAAAGTTCTTTAAATAGGTCTGAAACTCTCTGTAATCTTTTTTCATAATAAATGCCTCCCAAAAATAATATAATTTTTCAGCATTACAACAAAAAAGTCCTTGAAGACACAAATAATGTGTTTTCAAGGACGAATATACTCCGTGGTGCCACCTTGCTTCAAATCCAAAGGATTCCTTAGCGGGATACCATCATATCCCCGACTTCTTACGCAAGTCTTACGTCAGTGCATTTAACACTGCCCTCAACAGTCCATATTATTCAGGGACTTCTGCGGAACTCACACCGTAATCCGCTCGCTCATAAGAAGCTTGACCTGATTTTTTTCTGTCTCAACGGTTTGTTGTAATATTGATTTATTACATTATACAACCGCAAAAACACTTTTGTCAATAGTTTTTTTCAACAAATCATATCTTTAAAAAATTGATGTCTTATTTAAAAATCATTTATTACACCGGTAGGTGTATTGACAAAAGCTTTTGTCAGTTATATACTGAAAGTATCAAGCATTTTTTGTTGAGGTGCCCATATGGATGCTATAGCGAAACAGATATTTTCAATTCAAAAAATCAAAGATAAAGCAGACCTTCAGTCCGACAATCACTCCCACGCATACTACGAAATGGTGTATGTACGCTCCGGAAATTTTACCTATTTTATTGAAGACACTATGGTTTCTGCCACAGACAAAAGTATAATACTTGTTGATAAAAACACCATTCACAAGGCTATTTTGTCTAATCAGAATTATGTGTACTTTATCATAAAGTTCTCTCCCGAATTTCTTGATGCGGACTTTGCAGATGAAATCAAAGAAATTTTCAAAAAAAAGAAAATTCTTATTTCCTCAGAGGAATATGTAAATTTTGATATCCTGTTTTCAAAATTGTACCACGAATACCGTGATCAAAAAAAGCACTGGAAACTCCTGTCCCAATACTACATATCGGAAATCATCACCCTTCTTGACAGATTTTCTTTGGAAGAAAGCAAAAAGAGAGATAGTCAGCTTTCTGTAATAGAAAAGGTGTGTCAGTACATAAACAGTTGCATAAACAGTGCAAGCTACGATGCACTGAACCTTACAGATATTGCTCAAAGATTCTTTCTTAGCCCCTGCCATCTGTCCAAAAAATTCAAGAAAGAGGTCGGAATGGGAATTAAAGAATATATAAATGCCTCCCGCATAGCTTATGCAAAGAGGCTTATGGAAAAATGCAATGTGATAACCGAAGTTGCTTATGAAAGCGGCTTTTCTGACAGCAACTATTTTGCCACTATTTTTAAACGTGTTGAAGATATGACACCAAGCCAATACCTCAGTCTTATACAAAATACTCATAAAAAAGACCTGTAGCAAAAGGATATTTATGCTACAGGTTCTCTTTTTTATAATCTTGCAAAAAGCGTTTTTAACTCTTCAATTTCGTTTGGCAAAAGCTTAACCTCAGGTTTCCTTACGGTGGCGCTTTTTATTATTCCCATTTCCTTAAGCAGATATTTTTCGCAGGAAATATAGAATTCCAGAGACTGATCCTCAAACCATGTAAAAGGAAGAATTTTTTCAAACATACTCCTTGCTTCGGATACATTCCCCTCTGCCAGAAGCTTGTACATTCTGCTGAAATGCCCGCACATAACTACACCCGGCATAATTCCGTATGCACCGTTTAAGAAAGCATCCACAGCAAAGATTCCGCCGTTTCCGCTATAACACTTCATCTTGCCGTCTGTGGCTTCGATAATTTTTTTCATTTTTCGCATAGGTATGGGACACTCTACCTTTATGTATTCAAAAGACGGTATCTTATCGTATGCATCCAAAAGAAACTCCAGACTCATATTGACACCGGTGGAACGGGGATTGTCCTGTATCATGACAGGGAGCCCTACTGCATCGGCTATTGTCTTGAAGTAGTCTGTGAGTTCATTGCCGTTTGGTGTGGAAAGTGCAGGCGGATAGAGAATGATTCCGTCAGCACCGTTTTCTCTGGCTGTAAGTCCCAGCTCTATACAATCTGCTATGGAATTTTCCACAATACCTATAAGGGTTTTTATTCTCCTGTTTACAGATTGCAGAAACTTCTGTATTGTGAGCTTTTTCTCGCTAAATGAAAGCTTGTGAGGTTCACTGTTGAAAGCAAAAAGGCAAACACTTGTGCAACCCTCTTCTACAACATAATCAACTATATTTCCAAGTCCGTCAAAATCTATGGAATAATCCTCGTTAAAAGGAACATTCACAACAGGACATACACCTTTGAACATAAAATATCACTCCTTAAAAAACTGTTTTTGCACCGTCTATTACAATTTCGGCTCCGCTTATATACGATGCCTCGTCGGAGGCGAGCATAACCACAGCTCCGGCTATATCGTCGCTTTTGCCGATTCTGCCCAGGGGAATACCTGCCACACAGTTATCATAATAGGCTTTGTCACTCAATACATCATTGTTAAAATCAGTATGAATGCTCCCCGGAAGTACGGCATTGGCAGTAATACCATAGGGGGCAAGCTCAAGAGCAAGTCCCTTTGTAAGCATACCTATGGCAGCTTTTGAAGCACAATAATGTATTCTTCCAGGAGCGGCTTCAAATTGAGAAATTGAGGAAACATTGATTATTCTTCCGCTCTTTTTCTCTATCATATTTTTTGCCGCATACTGACTGCACAGAAAGTAACCGCGTGAATTGGTTTGCATTACTGCGTCCCACTCTTTGTAATCAAGCTCCATAAAAGGCTTACGGCTGAGTACGGCAGCATTGTTAACAAGGATGTCAGGTTTGCCGATGTTTTTTTCTATTCTCAAAAACATTTTTTCTATTGCTTCGGGATCTGATGTATCTGCGTACTCGGCATATACACCGTCTTTAATGGTTTTTAATTCCGAAAGTGCAGCACGGAGATTATCGCTGTTGCTTTTTCCGTGAATTATAACATCTGCACCTGCCATAAGAAGGCTCTTGGCTATAGCCTTGCCTATTCCACGGCTGGAACCTGTAACAAGAGCAAGTTTTCCGTTTAAATCAAACATATGCATTTCCTTTCATGTCCTGTAAGGACAGTTCCTTTGTGATTTATGCAAATTTCAAGTGCTTCAAGTGAGGCATTTTCATCATTTGAAAAGCCGATGGGTGCACCTATATCTATACTTTCCAACAGGAAAATACTGTCTCCCGCAAAGAGATAATCCCCTGCAAAAACAAGCATACTTCCTACGGTATGTCCGCCCACAACCCTGCAGGTAATACCGCAGGAGGAATATTCCTTGTCTATAAGAGTAAGCATACCTTCTTTTGCCTTGCTTTGCAAAAATGCTATTACATCCGAAAGAAATCGGTTGTGAGGGTTTGACGGTGTGCACAGATATCTGTACTCTGCCCGAGCCATATATATCCTTGCATTTACAAAATTGCACACGCCCGATATATGGTCATAGTGAGAGTGTGTAAGGTACACCTCGTCTATATCATCGGGATGCACTCCTATGCGTGAGAGGTTTTGGGCAATATTCGTTTCGCCATCTGCCCTTTTCCAGTCGTCGGTGCTTGATTTGGTTAGATTTGCGGTGTCTATATCTTCTATGCCTGTATCTATCACTACATTTTTGCCGTCATTTTTGAAATAATATCCAAAACAGCCTATATTT
Organism: Clostridia bacterium; assembly: GCA_045545635.1. Lineage (GTDB taxonomy): Bacteria > Bacillota > Clostridia > UMGS1810 > UMGS1810 > RGIG8748. Next base: position 7,854 of record JAZQBI010000248.1, read on the forward strand.
ATCGTTTCGTCTTGGGAATATCCTTTAACCAGTATGGAGGATTTGCAATCTATATTTGCAAAATCCAGTCTTTTCAAATCTGTTATCATTATTTTGATTCCACCTTAAATCTCTGCTCGCTGCCGGGGATATAGGCATATTTTTCGATAATTTCGTCATTTATATGTATGCCTAATCCGGGTTCGTCGGGAACTGCAATCTCGCCGTTTACCATTTTTATCGGCTGATTGAGAAGCTCCTCACGAAGCGGATTTGCAATCTGCTGGAACTCGCATATAAGAGCGTTTGGTATAGCGCTGAGAAGATGAAGATGTGCCGCAAATGAAGCTCCCGAACGGAATACATGAGGTGCTACGGTAATACCGTTTAATGCAGCATATTCTGCAGCTCTCTTTACCTCTGTGATACCGCCTGCATGAGTAACATCGGGCTGAATGATATCTACACATTTATTATCTATAAGTGCCTTGTATTCAAAGATTGAACATCCGTTTTCACCGCCTGCAATGGGTGTTGAACCGCTTTCTTTCTTAACCTCGGCATAAACATCAAGCTCATCTGTGCGGCAGGGCTCTTCTATGAACATAAGCTTGTATTCTTCTAACCCCTTTACTACACCTATTGCCTCTTTGGCAGACCATGCAAAAGGCACATAACCCTGACCGCAGTCTATAGCAAGGTCGAAATCATAGCCAAGAGCATCTCTCAGGGCTTTAACCTTTTCGATATCTCTTTTTGCATTATAACCGCCTCTTATTTTTACGGCGGTAAAGCCTCTTTCAAGATAGCTATTTACTTCCTTTATAAGTGAATCGTTTGGCTGTTCCATACCGCCGCTTGCATATGCACGGATGGAATTACGGAATTTTCCACCCAGAAGTGAATGAACGGGAACACCAAGTGCTTTACCCTTTAAATCCCAGAGAGCATTTTCGATACCGCTTATTACACCCATAGCAATACCGCGTCTTCCCCAGTTTGCACCGAGCTTGTACATTCTGTCGTAGAGAACACTTATTTCAAACGGATCGGAGCCGACAATTGTCTTTTCCAAAAACTCACATATAGACTTTGCCGCTTCCGGTATATAGTGACCTGTTCCCATTTCACCAAGACCATAAATTCCCTCGTCCGTCCACACCCGTACAAGGGAGGTGTGCCACACCTTTACCTCTCCTCCGGACCAGCCCCACTGTTCATCGGGGGTATATCTGTAGGATAATAAAATTGGCTCTACTCTTGTTATTTTCATATCATCCATTCCTCTCTTTTAAAAAACTATCCTTGGATTTACATAGCTTGTGTAAAGCTTTTCATATATATTACGCATTTCCTTTTTTGCAGAATATGCCATATTTCGCATAACCATAGGCACACCCTCACGGCCTGTACCAAGGCTCTGAAAAAGTGCGTCGCTGAGAACTCTGTATCCGTAGGGAAAAGTGAATCTGTTGATAACATCTATAAGGTCAATAAGCTCGCACTGACACCTGAATGATTTTTCGCTGTTACCAAACTCTGAATATATAACATCCATAATTTCCGGCATAAGATATGTTATTGCCGAAAAAACTCCGTCTCCTCCCAGGGACAGTGTTCCGTAAAGGCAGGCATCAAGACCGGTAAACATGGCAACATCTTTACGTTTTTTGTCCCTTATGGCAATTTCCGAGGTTATTTCCTGCATATCGTTCCATGAATTCTTGAATCCCTTGACACATTCAAAATCAAGGAGCTTTTCAAAAACAGGAACCGATATTCTGTTTGTGCATTGGGGTATGTTGTAGCCTACAACAGGAAGTCTTGCACTGTTATTTTTAATAACATCACGGTAGTATTCAAATATTTCATCGTCATTGAGCTTGAAATAGTACGGAGGGGCAAGAAGAATTCCGTCTGCACCCAGATTTGTTATGGCTTCTACATATTTATTTGCCGTATAGTTGTCCCCTGCCGTAGCACCACAGACAAAATGCTTTCTTCCTGCATTTACACTATTTACAATTTTCATAATATCTATATTTTCTTCAAAACTGAGTCTTGAAAATTCTCCCGTGGAACCGCATACAACAAGTCCTGTAAGTTCCTTGCACTCCATAGATCGGGCAACATGCTTTTCCAACAGATCGAGGTCAAGACGCCCATCCTCACGAAAAGGCGTGAGAACAATGCCGTATATACCTTTAAATATTCTTTCGTTCATAGTGTGCCTCCTGCTTTTGATTAGCTTTATTATAACAAATCATACACGGCATGACATTGATAACATTATCAATATATTTGTAATCTTTAAAAATTTGTCATTATTTTTGGATAAATTCGTTTCTTTTAGCCTATAAAGCCATTTAAGCAAACAAATATTCAAACATTATGCGTGCTATGACAAGAAATTGTATTGATTATATAATTTTTTGATGTTAGAATTAAACAAATCGGAGGTGTATTTATGGCTGATATAAAAATCGGAGTAATAAACTGGGACGGATGTCTCGAAAGCGGCAGTACATATTTTGGAAGTTATTGTGCAAAATCTCTCAGTAATCCCAAATACAAGGACAGAGTTCCCTTTTATGCAGATGTAGATAAGGATGGTACAGTTTCCTTTCACAAAAGGACGCAGGATGAATTTGACCGTGAGATAGAATATGCAATAAAGGCAGGAACTGATTACTTTGCATATGTGTGGTACACAGAAAAAAGTAAATTTTCCGACAATGAAAATGTCAGTGAAACCGCAAGGCACGTTCATGAGCTTACATACATACGAAAGCTCCATATGTCAAGCAGTCTTAATACAAAGCTCAAGATGTGTGCAATACTCAGTGCCCACCCCATAACAGATGAAGAGCTATATGACCTTGCACTGACTATGCAAAAACCGTATTATCAATATATTGACGGAAAACCCTTGGTTTACATATACACCGGATACGACAAAAACCTTATTGTACGACTTGGGTGTGCATGCAAAAATGTTGGTACCAAAGAGCCTTATGCGGTAATATTTACAAACAATAATCCTGCTGAAAAATGTGAAACCTATGAAATTACAGATGCAGTTTCCGCATACTGCATACCCACAGAGGATTGCGACTGCGAAACTTACGGGGATTTTGCAGAGGAGATGCTGAGATTAAACAGCCTGATGCTAACCTATAACCTACCCGCAATACCGATGTTTTCCGTGGGATGGAATCCTGCTCCGCGAATTGACAGTCCTGTGCCGTGGTACGGCTACGCAAATAAAACATATGCACCCATTCATAATCCTGCACAGTTTGAAGAAGGAGCAGATAAACTTAGCAAGTGGCTTAAAGATAACGGCATTAAGCCCTCCACCATCCTCTCCTATGCGTGGAATGAGTTTGAAGAGGGAGGATATATTTGCCCTACTCTCCGTCAGGATGGCAGTGTTGATGAATCAAGAGTGAAAGCTTTCGGAAAAGCAATTGAAATATTAAAAAAATAATCTATTAATAAAAAGACATTTCGCAGTGAAGTGTCTTTTTTGTTTGACATTATCAAGCTAAAATTGTATACTTATATAGCAGTTTAAAAAAAGGAGGTGCAGTGTTTTGAATAAGCAAGTGACAATAGGAATTGTGGCTCATGTTGACTCTGGAAAAACAACTCTTAGTGAGGCCATGCTCTATAATGCAGGAAAAACCCGACAGCTTGGCAGAGTTGACCACAAAAACAGTCTGCTTGATACAAACCCCATTGAACGCGACAGAGGAATAACCGTATTTTCAAAGCAGGCGGTATTTACCCACAAGGATACTTTCTTTACACTGCTGGATACTCCCGGTCACAGTGACTTTGGTGCAGAGGCAGAAAGAGTACTGTCTGTGCTTGATTATGCAATACTTGTGATAAGTGCCTCCGAGGGTGTTCAAAGCCACACCAAAACCTTATGGAAGCTACTGGAAAACTACGGAGTACCCACCTTTATATTTATAAATAAGACTGACATTTCACACGCTGACAAAAACACTGTGCTAAGTCAAATCCAAAATGAGCTTTCGGAAAACTGCATTGACTTTGAAAAGGAATTTTCCGGAGAAAACGGCGAAGAGCTTGCTATGTGCTCCGACGAAATAATGAATGAATATCTTGAGGGAAGCATAAGTGACGATACAATAAGATATGCAGTAAAAAACAGGCAGGTGTTCCCCTGTTACAGCGGTTCTGCCCTAAAAAACCTCGGTGTGACAGAGCTTGCCGATGCACTGTCCCTCTACACGCTTCCCTATGCAGGAAAAAGTGATTTTGGTGCAAAGGTGTACAAAATATCCACCGATGACAAAGGGGTAAGGCTAACCCACATCAAGGTGACAGGCGGTACCCTCAAGGTGAAGTCAACAGTTCAGTATGGTGAAAATGAAGAGAAAATAAATGAAATACGAATATACACAGGAAGCAAATACGAATGTGTAAATGAAGTAAAGGCAGGAGATATATGTGCACTGGCAGGTCCGGAATACACCCGCTGCGGTGACGGTATGGGTGCGGAGCTAAATTCCGGAGAGCTTATTCTGGAGAGCGTGTTCTCCTATGATGTCATTCTTCCCCCCAACATAAACAGCACCGATGCCTACGGAGCTTTTTGCAGATTAAGTCAGGAAGAAACCAAGCTTGATGCTGTATGGAACGAAAAAACGGGAAAAATCTCCGTCCGGCTTATGGGCGAAATTCAAACCGAGGTTATAAAAAGAATAGTAAAAGAACGATTTGGTTTTGATGTAGAGTTTGAAAAAGGCTCTGTAGTATACAAGGAGACCATAGCCGAGGCAGTTGAGGGCGTGGGACATTACGAGCCGCTTCGCCATTATGCCGAGGTACACCTGATACTAAAGCCTGGAAAAAAGGGAAGCGGAATAACCTTTGATACAAAATGCTCCGAGGATGAACTGGCACTTAACTGGCAGAGACTTATCCTCACCCATCTGGCAGAAAAAACACACATAGGAGTTCTTACCGGTTCTCCCATAACTGATATTTCCATCACCCTTGCATCGGGAAAAGCACACATAAAGCATACCGACGGCGGCGACTTTCGTCAGGCTACCTATCGTGCTGTCCGCCACGGCCTTGCAAATGCAAAGTCAATACTTCTTGAGCCGTGGTACAATGCCATTATAGAGGTTCCAACACAAAATCTCGGAAGAGTACTTAGCGATCTATCAAACATGGGGGCATCCTTTGGTCATCAGCAGAAAAACGAAGAAATATCGGTTGTAGATGCCGCAGCTCCTGCGGAGAAAATACTTTCCTATGCATCGGATATCATATCCTTTACTCACGGCAGAGGAAGCATAAGCTATAGCTTCAAGGGATATGAACCATGTCAGAATCCTGATGAAATAATAGAAAAAATCGGCTACGATTTTGATTCGGATACAGACAACTCCCCAGACTCCGTATTCTGTTCTCACGGCAGTGCCCAGCTTGTGAAGTGGTACGATGTGTATGACAATATGCATCTGGAAAGCGTTATGAAGAAAAAATCGGATGACGAAATCCTCACACCTATAGCAGTGCGGGAAGTAAGCGGAAATATTAGTCAGGATGAGGTTGACCGTATAATAAAAATGACATACGGTGAGAAAACCGAAAAGAAATATGTAGTAAAAAACCGCACCTCGGAAGCCAAACCCTACAAGTCGAAATCCGTTGTTCTTAAAGACGAATATGTGCTTGTGGATGGCTACAACATTATTTTTGCATGGAATGAACTTAAACAGCTTGCAGACAAAAACATAGACCTTGCACGGACAACACTTATAACAAGACTTGTAAATTACGCATCGGTAAGAGCTTGCAATCTCGCCGTTGTCTTTGATGCATACAAGGTAAAAGGCGGTGTAGGCGAAATAGAAAAGGTTGATCCTATAAGCGTAGTCTATACCAAGGAAGCGGAAACTGCCGATTCATATATAGAAAAGCTGTCCCACAAGCTCGCATCGGAATACAGAGTGAGAGTTGCCACATCCGACAGACTGGAACAGATGATAATAACAGGCGGCGGAGCACTTAGAGTCTATGCCGATGAGTTTCAAAAAGAAGTGCAAAGCGCAGAGGAATCCATAAGACAATACCTTAAGCACACGGGAGTTGAACCCCGTA
>JAZQBI010000249.1:0-3683 GCA_045545635.1 Clostridia bacterium
ACTGATATTTTATATATTTTAGAAATATCTATTCCTGATTTTAAAATCTGTTCTTTAAATGTTTTCTCTATCATTTCAAAAGAATTATTAGGAGAGTCAATAGGAAGAACATCTTTAATAACAATATTTCCACACAAATCCACTATTCCCATAGTGATATCTCGTCTTGTTATATTAATACCCACCATATAAAATGCTTTATCGTTTAAAAAAAGCATAACAGGTTTTCTCCCTACAGCATCTGACGTTCCCATTTCTTCCATAATAATATTTCGTTTTTTCAAATCATCAACCATTATTGTAACAGCCGCTTTGGTAAGTCCTGCTTTTTTTGCAACATCAGTCCTTGAAACAGGCTCTTTATTGATAAGTGATAAAATGATTTTTTCATTTTTTTCACGCATCAAAGGCGAATTCGTAGCTTTTTTCATATAGATTAACAACCTCTTAATGTCTTTTGTATTTAGTATATATTATTTGCAATATTTCGTCAAGTTTTCTAATTACATAATTCTTTCACATATGCTATATAACCATTAGGATCTAGTGATTTTATCGTAGGGGTTCAAGTCCCTTCATCCGCACCACCTGATGATGGGGACGTGCCTGTTTTTACACATTTTAAAAAGAAGCAAAGAAAAACGTGCAAAAAGAGGCACGTCCCGAAATATGATTTTTTAATATCGTTTAAAGGGGACGGTTCTCCTGTGTTAATTAAGTAACATCAACACAGAAGAACCATCCCCTTTTTGTATTGTCAAAATATCTTTATAATACCCAGTGCAGCTATGCCGAGTATAACCCCTGAAACAGATTTTATTGTGAGGGGTTCTTTGTACATTATGGCTGCCACCAATGTAGATATGATTGTTGAGCCTCCGCTTACAAATGCAAACAGTATAGCCGGACTTACGGTCTTGGTGCATATTGTAGCGAGTTGATTTATGATAAATACCGCAGTTGCAAGGAAGAATGCACATACTATAAGTTCTTTGGGCAAAAACCTAAGTTGCCGACTGTCACTTTGTGATTTATTTCCGGAGAATATTACACTAAGTGATGATAGAAGAGCAATTATTGCAAATGAGAGAAAGGAAAATGTTGTTATATTTCCATTGGGTACATAGGCAGTAAAAAGCTGCTGTGCCAGCATAGTAGCTCCATTTGCTAACATACTCCCTATAAGAAGAAAAAGTGTTTTTAGTTTGAATCCGCTAAAGATATTTTTTGAGTTATCTATAAGCAGATATGCGGCAACCATAAAGACTATAATTCCAAGCCATTGCATAGCGTGTACGGGTATACCAAACAGAAAAATTCCTGCAAGCATAGGAATAATCATACCCGCCGTACCAAACATAGAACAAAGGCTGACAGTGCCTCCCTTCATAGCATAGACACTAAAGCAATTTGAAGCATAAATTGTAATTCCGGAAAAAGCGGCTATAAGTATGGTAAGTAAATCCAATTTAAATCCGTTTCCCTCAATCAGTATCAAAATAAGCCCCCAAAAGGCAGAGATTGCATTTGAAACTGTGACATATTTTGTAAGTGTACGGGGACAATCCACACTGTTGCTTGCCCGCTTGCCAAATATCGCCTGAACAACACGGCACAAAAGAATAATTGCTATGAATATACTTTCCATTTTATCGCCTCCGTTAGTGATTATAAATGGTTTTTTTTATTTGGTCAATGAATTTGAAACCGAAAATTTTTCGAATTATAACCGCTTGAAAAATCGGACAGGCTTCTATATAATAATGATGAGGTGTGTTGTTATGATAACTTTGACAAGAATAGCAAAACTGGCACATGTTTCTGTATCCACCGTTTCTAAGGCGTTTGCTATGAGCAGGGAGGTCAATGATGAAACGCGGGAAGCAATATTCGATATTGCAAAACAGTATGGCTGTTTTAAAAAGTATTACAGAGCAAAATATCCTAAGCATGTTGTGGCTATAATATGTCCGGAATTCGGAAGCCGCTATTATGCGGACGGCCTTTCGGTAATTCAAAAAAAACTTTCCGAATACGGATGTGAGATATGTGTCGCGGCGACCAACTTCTCCGATGAAGCACAGAAGGAGCTTCTGGATTATTACAACAAATACACATCGGTAGATGCAGTTATGCTTGTTGCGGCAAAAGACAATGTCGATGAAAATTTTGATTTGCCGGTTGCTGCTGTGTTTTCGCCCGATGTCACCAATGCATCGGTGATAGTGACATGTGAATACGAAGATGCTATTTGTGAAGTAATTTCCCATTTTGTGCAAAGCGGTATAAAAGATATCGGATTTTTGGGCGAGACAAAAACCCGTTCGATGATAGAAGTTTTTGAAAGAGCCATGCAAAAAAATTCCCTGGAAGTTAATCGGGATTATATAAGTATTACAGACCTCAGATTTGAGGGCGGAGGATATGATGCCATGGAAAGACTTTTTGAAAAAAATGCTGTTCCCCGTGCCCTGATATGCGGATACGATTACCTTGCAATAGGAGCTATGAAGTGTATCTATGACCATGGTCTGTCCGTTCCCGAAGATATAGCTCTGGTAGGCAAGGATGAGGTGTATGAATCCTCATTCCTGATCCCGTCTCTTTCGTCTGTGGATACTCGTATAAACGAAGCGTGTGTCATAGCAACGGATGAAATTATGAAAGTTTTAAACGGTAATATAGCCAATTCAAGGATATCTCTTTGTGCCCGATTTAATAAAAGAGAATCTTCGGAAATCCAAAGAACAAAAAATGGAAATACGGTCTTATGACACATAATACTTATAATTTAACCATTGCGGATTGTTATTTTGGAAATAAAGAAAACAAAATTTGATAGGTACAATGCACAAGATTACGTTTTTGTAATTTGTTATTACACTTTTTTTAGAACATTCCCCGACTTTATTGACTAAAGCCGGGGATTTTTGTACAATCGTATCAAATTCAATACGAAAGGAATTATGCGAATGAAAAAAATTTTGTGTGTACTTATCTGTATTGCAATAATGACGGGAACAGCGTTTTCCGCTCTGGCTTACAGTATGCCGGACTTTTTCAGTGATGTGCCGTCAGACCACTGGGCGTACGGCGACATCTATGAATTAAAGAAATTGGGTGTGGTTTCCGGTAGCGGAAATATGGAATTTAACCCCGAGGGTAATATAACCAAGGAGGAATTTCTAAAAATGGTTATATCGGCTCTTGGTGTTACTCCTGCAAAAGCCGATCTCAACTTTATTGATGTGAAAAAAGATTCCTGGTATGAGGAATATGTAAAGACCGGTGTAAGCCACGGCATCATAAACGGAAAAAATGAAAAATACTTTGGCACAGGTGAAAAAATCACCAGACAGGATGCCTGTGTAATCCTCTGCCGTGCTATGGCAACAACAGAAAACGGAATGGGGAAATGCGATTTTTCCGACGAGGGCGAAATCTCGGATTATGCCAAGGATGCAGTTAAATTCCTTGCAAGTCACTCCGTTGTATCGGGATATACCGACGGAGGATTTCACCCAAAGGATTTGTGCACAAAAGCACAGAGTGCAAAAATTATAAAATCCGCCCTTGATATAGAAAAGAAGTACTTTGACGGGAAACGAAAAATTGTATTTATGGGTGACAGCATTACCAATGCCGCAGAATACCTCATATACATAAACGCTTTTCTGAAAACA
>JAZQBI010000250.1:0-6270 GCA_045545635.1 Clostridia bacterium
ACTTAGAGAAAGAGTATTGGAGATTCTTTCTGAAATGAAAATGACAAAGGCTGAACTTGCGTTGAGAATCAAGTATTCAAGAAGTGCTGTTAGTCAGTATCTAAGTAACAAGTATAATTCTGATCCGTCAGAGATTGAAGCACGTCTTACGGAATTTGTACAAGCGTATGAGGAAAATACTGGTCAGGGTGATGCTGTTCAGTATGCACAAGGTGGCTTGTTACCTACTGTGAAACCAAAGATTGAATATTTTGAATCAAGAGATTTTATACAGACTATCGGTGTGTGTAAGGCTTGTCAAGAAAATATGGCTCTTGGAATCATAGTTGCAAAGTCCGGTTATGGAAAAACGCATTCTTTGAAGAAATATGCGAAGATGCCGAGAGTGGCATACATCGAATGTGATGATACGATGGCTTGTCGAGATTTAGTAGAAGCTATTGAGAATCAGATAGGAATGCCGAAGGGTGCAGGTGGAACGATATGGAGCAGAGTAAACCGAATCAGAGACTTCTTCAATGCAAATGAAGGTTATCTCCTTATTATTGACGAAGCGGACAAGCTCATCAATAAATACACACAGAAGAAAATGGAAATTATCAGAGGTATCTTTGACCAGTCCGATGTGGGAATTGTTATTGCCGGAGAACCAAAACTGGAAGCAGAGATTAAAGGTAATCTTGCCCGATTTGCAAATCGAATGGATTTTTATTACAAGCTGAAAGGTTTGTCAGAGCAGGAAGTCAGAGACTATTTGGAAGGCTACGATGTTGAAGATGCAGCCATGATGGATTTTATCAGCAGAGCACAGAACGCACAGACTGGTTGCTTCCGATTGCTTGACAGAACACTCAGCAATGTACTCCGTATCCTGAAGGATAGCGGACAGACTAAAGTTACCATGAAGATTGTGAGTCAGGCTTCCAATATGATGATGTTATAAGGCGGTGGCGTATGAAGAAATACATATTTTTACTGGCGGTGTTTTTGGCAGTGATTTGCTGTTATCCAAATGTTGTTGTGGGAGAACAAGAGGTTGAAAGCGAAACGTGCGAGACAACGGAGCCTGTAAGATTGGAAGAGGTAAATCATCAGGTGGCAATACAGACAGTTGAGGAAGTGGAAGCGGAGCTTATATGCGAACCTATCAAGATAGATGCAGAAGATACTTATATTCCTGAAGAATATCAGAGGTATTGTGTGGAGATAGGGGAGATATATAACATTTGTCCGGAGTTGCTTATGGCAATGATGGAAAGAGAAAGCAGCGGAAGAAAAAACGCTTCCAATAGTGCCGGTGACAGTGGACTGTTACAAGTAAATCCTAAATGGCATTATGACCGGATGGAGAGACTTGGGGTTACTGACATATATGATCCGTATTCCAATATCTTAGTAGCAGCGGATTATCTTGCAGAATTGTTTAAGCAGAATGGAGACTTATATCTTGTGCTTATGAAGTATAACATGGTTCATTCCACAGCGGAGGAGCTGTTTGAGAAAGGTGTGTATTCAGAGTATGCCATTGAGGTATCAGAAAGAGCATGGGAACTGGAGACGCTGCATGAGCAGGAAGGAGAGTAAGTATGAGGCGAAAGATTGTTATTGAGGTTGAAGGTGAAACTTCTGTTATAGAAAAGATTGTAAAAAACATTGAAGCTGAAGTGATTGGTCAGGTTGCAGCAAACGAACTGGACAGCTTTGGAATGCACAAGGAAATTCTTCCGGAAAGAATTTCCGGGGAGATTAAGATACCGGAGTTTTTGTGTAGAGATAAATTTGTTAGTCAGCAGGAAAAGGGCATGGTGGAAGCTCTTCATGGGAAGGGTGTGATGCAGAATGGCTAAGCCAACAATTAGAATGCTTTGGGGGATGGCAAAGTCACCAGAGCTTTCGCTGACGGATGAGGAGCTGCATCTTTTGGTATCGGCTCATACCGGGAAGGATAGTATTAGAGAACTGAATCAAAGGGAACTCAGTACAATGGTGGGTGTGTTGGCTAATATGAAAAGCTCCGCATCCAAAAACGGACGGAGTGACCGAAGGACTAACGGAAATACTGGAACAATCAACCAACGAAAAAAGATTTACAAATTAACAGAGGCTCTTGGTTGGGATAAGAAAGCAAGAGTGAATGGTCTTTGTAAAAAGATGTTTGGGGTTGCTTGTGTGGAATGGCTGAATTATCAGCAATGTTCCAAGTTGATAGAAGCATTAAAAAGTATGGTAGACAGAAAGGAGAAGCAGGATGGAGCAAGCAGATGTGAAGGAGATAATTAGAGTAAGAGAAAATGGAACGCAAGACAAGGTGGAGCATGGTGCAGTTATTGAAATAAATGGTGATGACATTCATATGGCATTTGTGGATGTGAAACCAGTTGATATTGTACGTTTGGCAATAGGACTTGTGGAAGCCACAAGACAGATGGGATTAAGTGAAGCATTGGATATGATGGTCAATCACTATTATGGAGAAGATCCTGAAGGAGTGGATGCAGATGCCTGATTGCAAGCTGACAATTGAGATTAGGAGTGGAAAAGTTAAGTTTGATGGAGAAGGTTGTAGCATGGTGGAACTTGCATTTATGTGTGGTGCGTTAGAGCAGATGATGGGAGCGAGAGCTTTGAAACTTGGAATGAGTCTTGATGATGTGAAGTCTCATATGCTTGATATCCACCTTGCATCAATGGAAATGTTGACGGAGCAGGTTATTAAGGAAAGTGGTGGATTGTCATGATGCAGCGTGAGTTTGAAGCGATACTTGGAGAAAAGGTTACTGAGAGTGATTATCGTTTGATAGAGATAGTATATCAATGGTATCCGGGTGGCTTGAACAAGGAGAAGATTGCTTCTTTATACAAAGATTTTGGAATGGCTTTAATCCGGGATATGCTTCCAAGAGCTGACATGATGAAGGAGATGGAAGGGAAAATCGGAAAGGCAAAGCATGACGTATGGTCTTATGAGAAGTTGATAGAAGCAATAAAAAATGGTTGTGATTTGAAAGAATTGGAGGTTGATGTAAGTGGCAAAACCTAAGAGGCTGACCAATAAGCAAAAAGCAGTAAATGCAAGAGTAAAAAAAGAGTTGCAGGAAAAAGGAATGCTTCCACCTGACAAACCGAGATTGAATCGCAAGAAGTATGTGGAGGAAGCCCGGCAGGAGTGGAATGATAGAGATAGTGATTATTTTGCTTGGGAGGTTTATTTGTATCAGGCAATCAGCATTATGTTAGGAGCAGTTGACCGACAACTCAGGGTGACGCCGGAAGCGGTGGGTGTGGCTAAGTGTTTGAAACTTGCAATTCGCCTGAAAGAATTTTCAGACCACCTGAAGGCTGAGGGAAAAACAACCTATACACTCGGAGAGCAGCTTGAATATATCAAGGACATATTAGAAGCATAACTGATAAAGCGGTGTATCTGCTATCAGATAAAAACAAATTCGGACAAAAGAGCCGGATGGAAAGGAGCAGGAGATGAAGAATAATTACAAGAAGATATCTAGTCATGGTTCTATCAATATTCCGGTGGCGATGAGAAGAGAGATGGGATTGCAGGGCGGTGATCCGATGGAAGTATCACTCGATAATGGTGTGGTTACAGTGAAGCCATATGCACCCCGGTGTATTGTTTGTGGAACAAATGACAGTGTGCTTCATAAATTGCATGGTAAGCATATTTGCGTAAATTGTGCAAATGAAGCCTTAAAACAGTGAGAGGATGTGAAGAACAGTGGAATTATCTATGTTGAAAAAGATGGGAGAAAAGGAACTGGTTGATGAAGCGGTGAGACTGGATCAGGAACAGAAGAAAGGTAAAAGAGAACTGGATGCAGTCAAGGCAGAGCTTCAGGCGAGAGGTCTTCAGATTCTTGAAGACCGCAATATTAAGTATATCAAATACTATTCTCCTGAAGGAAGTGCAGCTATTACGGATACGCAGAGTCTTGATGTTTTGAATGTAGACAAGTTGAAAGAACTGCTTTCGGAAGGAGTATGGAAGCAGAATGTAACTGAAACTACCAAGACGGACTATAAGTACAAGCCAATGCTTGAGCGTGTGCTGAAGGCTATTTTTACCGGGGATTATACCTTTGAGTATTCTTTGGAAGAATTTATTGATGGAAATTTACCATCCGGCATTGATGCAAAGCAGAAAAAGCTACTGCTGAAGAAATTGAAAGGGGATTATGCAAAGGACAAAGATGCTCTTATCAATGTATTAGGCTATGAGAACGAGGGTGCAGCTCCTGATTTTGATGTGGAGCTTTGGTATATTTACAAAATTAAGAATGGCGAACTTATCAAGGCTGTTCTTCAGGAGGAGTTTTTGGATCAGACAATCGAGGAAATTAAAAAATGCCTGATTGTAGATTCTAAGACAAGCATCACTATTGATTATAACAAGGAGGAATCATAATGAAAGACATTTCAAGCGAAGCAAAAAAAGCAGGTCTTCAGGAGCCGGAAAAACCGGTGGAAGAAATGACCGAAGAGGAATTAAAAGCATTCCGTACATCGTTCGATCCGGACATGATGGGATTCGATGGTGAGGAAGGTATTGATGAGGAAGAGGAAGGAGATGACGGAGATGGCAGCAAGTAAACCGGAGATTCACAAACTGATTACAAAGGTAAACTTTACCGATTCCAACAGAGGAAAAGGACAGATTAAATACCTTGTTAAGCACTATGTAGGAGCTACTGGTGGAGCAAAAGCAAACTGTCAGTATTTTCAGAATACATACAGAGGTGCATCGGCACATTTCTTTATCGACCATAATGGAGAGATTTGGCAGTGTGTTGAAGAGAATGATACCGCTTGGCATTGTGGAGCAAAGTCATACAAGCATAATGAGTGTAGAAACAGCAACTCAATCGGCGTGGAGCTTTGTGTCAAAAAAGATAAAAATGGCAAGTGGTACTACACAGAGGAAACCAAGAAGTCCGCAGTAAAATTATTTGCGTATCTTATGGATAAGTATGATATTGATGCTGACCATGTTCTTCGTCATTATGATGTTACTGGTAAGACTTGCGGTGAGCCGGATGTGCGTTCAGGCAATAAGGTATGGAGTCAGTTTAAGAAGGATATTGCATCCTATGGAAAGGAAAGCGGTTCTTCTGACAAAGGTAATACTGGAGGCGGTTCTACCGATGATGTATTTACCATTAACACAACTTGCAATGTTTTGAATATCAGAGCAGGGGCAGGAACACAGTACAAGGTTACCGGACAGATTAAAGAGAAAGCCGGAAAGAAAAAGAAATACACCATTGTCGAGACTAAGAACGGATGGGGCAGATTAAAGAGTGGAGCAGGATGGATTTCACTGGCGTACACTAAGAAGGTAGGATAAAGAAAGGCTGAGTGCAATGGATGAGGAACTGTTGAATGAATTGATAGAAGATACAACCATTGACGATATCGGGGAACGATACAGAGAAATTGTTGAGCTTATAGGTATCAGGAACTTTGTACAACTGAGTAATTATGCAAGAGGCGATGAGCTGTATTTTCCAAAGGTTGAAAATGTTGTCAGTCCGGCGAGAAATCGGAGAATCAAGAAAGAGTTCAACGGTTATAATAGCAAGGAACTGGCGGATAAGTATAATCTGACAATAAAGCAGATACAGAACATCATGAAGGATGAACCACCAGTTGGTCAGATGACCTTTGAAGAATGGATGACAAGTGCCGGAACTAATCCCGGCACAGTTGATCCAGTGTAACATTTAAAGCATCAGCAAGTTTAATGAGCGTGGAGACTCTCCCATCTCCACGCTTCTCCAAATCTTCAATGGTTCGTATGGATACACCGGACAACCGGGAGAGTTCCGGTACAGTTATGTTTTGGGATTTGCGTATTTCTCTAAGTTTCATGCGTACCTCCTAAAATAGAAATCTGTAAAATGCGACCAATAAAACTATCGGAAGCAAAACCAACAAGATGCGGATGATAAGACGGAAAACCTCTTTTAACAATTCTTTCATATTGAATTCTTGAGGGAATTGTGTTATTTTTATTATAAGTGAAGGTTCAGGGGCTTTCGCCCCCTTGCCTTACTTGGTAAGTGAGTAGATGATGAAGAGTATCACACCGGCAAGTGAAGATATCTTCCAAGCGAGCTTGATGAGCTGGTCGAACAACTTATTGAGCTCCTTGACTACTTCAGTCATCTCCTTTATGATGTCCCTCAAGGGTATCACCTCCTTACAAGTATATAATACCACGTATTTACGTGGTTGTCAACAATAAAAGTATAT
>JAZQBI010000251.1:0-3952 GCA_045545635.1 Clostridia bacterium
AGCAAAAAGTTTAGGTTTTTTTCAAAAATTTTTTTAAATTTTTTATGGCACAGGAAATTGACTGGCTTAAAGCACCTTTTGTAACGCCCTCTGATTTAGCAAGTTCGTTTTGTGATACACCATATAAATAGTGCTGTATGATTAGCTTGCGGTGACGAGGCTTTAACTTCTCTATTGCGGTGTACAGCTCCTTGTAATCTTCTTCCTGTAATACTTCTTTTAATATGTCGGTGCGGTCAGCTATTTCATTTCCGTCAATGCTATAGGCTTCAAAGGAACAATGACGGCGAGTTTCGGTGTGTTCGTTGTTGTACTCTTGGCGGTCAAGGTCTAGAACAACATTCCCCCAATTTTCGTCAACCTCAATTTCGATTACTTCGTTTGCAAATTCGTACTTGATTTTCATAGCTCGTCCTTTCTGCTGACTGCAGTCAGGGCGAGGCATAAAAATAGGTCTGATACCAATCGGCACCAGACCTTGACTAAAAATGAGCGTAACAAGGTTAGGGTACCGATTTAACACCTCCACAACCTGTAAAAGGTTAGAAGTGCTTTATCTGTATCCTCGCCCTGATGTACACTCAGGCTTGAATATTGATTTTTAAAGTGGCCTACATATAAGGGTCTAAAACCCTGAAAAATTGCATACTGTTATGCAACTTTTTACAAAATTAAAAATTTATTTATAAGTGTCAGGTGCTCTACCAACTGGTTTGGTGCTTATTATCCAAAACCCAATAATAGGAGCTTCTTTATGTCTGTTAGTTTTTTTCTTTAATTATGAAAGGTTTAACCCGGACAAAACGGACAACTTTCATATGTATATAAGGTTTTTATTTAATGATAAGTTTTTAGAGACGAACAAAACGAACAAGATTCTAAAAAATAGAACAGTTATTAATTCTACATTTTTATATGTTTGTCAACCTTTTTGTATGATTTTTATTAAAAATAAAATTTTTATATGTAATAAAAAATAGTAAATAAAAATAAAAACTAGTAATAAAAATAAAAAAGCCGACACAAACAAACTACAGAAATTAATCTATAGTTGCTCGTGTCGGCGTAATTCGTTTTATCGATTTCGCTCGTAGCAGGGAGCTATATTTTATTTTTTAAGCGAGTTTCTCGTTTAACGGAACCTCTGCTTTACGGATAGCTTTCTTGTGAACATTAGCGGATATAAATTCTAATGGGACTTCTTCACATTTTTTGCCTTGTTTCATTTCAATGTAATAAGTGCCATCGTCCTTGTAATAAGGAACACCAATGTTTATACCACCGGGAGTTCTTATCATATTATCTGTGCTTTTTTTCATACTTGAACCTCCCTGATTTAGAATGGAAGATCATCCATATCGCTACTGTGTGACATGTATGTGTCCATTAACTTTCTAACATTACTAGAGATATTGGTGCGAGATGTGGCATCCTTAATTAAGTTATATAGACCTGTTAATGCATTAAAAAATAGAGGACATGTTTTTTCGTACGCACAGCAGATAGTAGAGATACTCTTTACGCTTTTTATATATAGTTCATAGCCTGACTCTTCATACATAAAAGTATCATTGGTGAGGCCTGCAGTAGATGAGAGGAATAGGGTATCATTACAATTGATGTTTAAATAAAAAACATCATCAATTAGAGTAATGGGCCTTTCTGGATAGAAAAGGGATTCATAGTCGAGCTCATCGTCATTAGAAAAATAGCTATTAGCTTTTGGCTTTAGTAACGGGTGGTGTACAGGGATAGACTCATCATAGTGTATAATATGATGCAGACTGTCCTTTTCCCAGCTATCTCTGTGATTAGAAATGTTAGCCTTTAGTGTTTCTATAAATTTGAGAACAAACGATTCGTCTGGAGTGAGGGCAGAAAAGTCTATATTAATCAAAGAGTCTATGCTGACGGATAACTGTTCAGCGACTAAGCACAAGGCATCGATAGAAGGATTTGTTTTGTTATCTTCTTTGTTTAAGCGTGAAAAATATCCTGTGCTGACTTTTGCATTAGTTTCCAAATCACCGATTTTAATATTTCTTTCTTTTGTTAAATAGTAAATGTTATTTAAACAGAGCTTTTTATCAAATTCAGGCATTATATAAACCCCCTAAATTTATTCTGACAAAATTATACATCGCTTTGAAGTATTTGTCAAGTGTTAATTTACATTTGAATAAAATGCAAAAATTTAGTAGGAATTTGAAAAAATTTATAAGTTTTTATAAAATTTTGAAAAAATTTGCAATTTTTTGAAAAATAAAACCGATACAGGTAGCTTTTTGTCGATTTATGACTGCTCTTTCCTGTATCGGTTTAATTCGGAATGATTAAACTCTAATTATTGTTACAAAGCGGAATCCTCGGTGTGGGGTTCCTGCATTATTGTGCTTCGGTTACCATCAGCTCAACTAGCTGGCTCATAGAGATAACCTCGTATTTATTTTGATTTGGCTTTTTGATTTTTAATGCCAACTCCCCGGCAGCGGTTCTTACACACTCTCCTATAGTGATATTTTCTTTAGGAGTCTTAACAAACTTGACTTTCCTCATATACCTGTTCCTTTCATCCAAATATAGTGCGTGGTCTATCTATAAAATGTCTATTATTCATTTAGGAAAGATGAATGTTTTTTCTGAACCGCCTCCAATCCATAACCTGTGTGCCACCTGCTCCGGGGCGAGAGCAAATGGCACTAATAGAATATATGTTCGATAATTTAATTATAGGAGCGATTTTGCAATCTGTCAAGGATAAAATGACAGTTTTGTATTATATTTTATTTTCAGGGCAAAGTACGGATTATGACACAGTTAATATTTTATAATAAAAAGTTTAGGCTTTTTCAGGTTGTGCTGCCATATTTAATGCGGAAATATAAGGCTAAAATACATTGCAAAAAATCAAACCCTGATGTATAATGGTGCTAGCGACACGATGTTAATATTTTTTTCCGTATGGCAAATACCGATAAAAAGGTGTTTGTCTTTCGTCCCATACGGAAATTTCGGTCGTGTCGCAACTACCGAAGGCACAACACTTTTTTTGCACACTTCTTCGGAGGTGTGCTTTTTTTATTATTGAGGTGTTAATTATGGGCGGCTATTGGAAACCATATCAGCTACTTATCGAAGAATTTTTCGAGTGGCTTTTTGCGGATAAAGAAAAAAGAAAAATGCTGAAATATTTACCTAAAGGCTGTCGCTACTGTGAACTCCTTGGTGTGTGCAGAGACGAAGAGAGAAATTGGAAGTGTCGGAAGGGCTGCTTGATTATGAATCAAAACAAGGATTATTCTGTGCCTCAAATCCTGAATAAGCAGAGAGTAAAGCTAAGTCAAAGGAATATGCCTGTTAAGAGGGTTGTTATTGCCGGTTGTAGGGACTACGACAATTATGATGAAGCTAAAGAGTACATAGAGCATTGTCTTTCTAATATTAAGAAAGAAAACATTATAATAATTGTATCGGGTGGAGCCCGTGGTGCTGATTCCCTCGGTGAGCGTTATGCTAAAGAAAACGGCTATGAAATTGAGAGGTACTATGCTGATTGGGATAAGTATGGTAAGAGTGCCGGGCCTAAAAGGAATAAACTGATGGCAGAAAAAGCCGATTATGTTTTGTGCTTTTGGGATGGAAAAAGCAGAGGTACAAAGTCTATGATTGAGTTTGCACAAGGCCTAAATAAACCGCTAAAGGTTAAGAAAATAGAATGCACCACTACCAAGTAGAGCCAAAATTCTACCAAGTACGCCATTTGGTTGCATCGTTTTTACAAGTTTAATATCATTTTTACAAGTTTACACATCGTTTTTACAAGAACTATATCGTTTTTACAAATTTATCTATCGTTTTTACAAGACTTGTGTTATTTTATTGGGGCAAAGTTGCTATTATAAGTCGTTTTTTTTCTGTGGAAATCAGTTGTTGCATAATTTGCAATAACTGC
>JAZQBI010000252.1:0-17599 GCA_045545635.1 Clostridia bacterium
TGTAAGGAATGAAGGAATATTGATGGAAACAAATTTTTCTTTTAATTCCTCAACCGAGGAGTAGTTACCGGACACAAGGGCTGTAAGTACATATTGTTGTTCCAGTATTTCCAGATTGCTTACAAAAAGGTTGGAATTGGATTTTTGCTGCAGAAGCTTGTATACTTTAATAAGTATGTTTTCGATATCGGAAAAGGAGAAGGGTTTAATAAGGTAGTCGCAAATATTATATTGAATAGCTTGCCTTGCGTACTCAAAATCAGAATATGCACTTATGAAAACAACATATGGAGGATTTTTCTGTTCCAGACATTCTCTTGCAATGTCGAGACCGGATACTTTCGGCATTTTTATATCTGTAAATACCAGATCAACTTCATTGTTTTTAATATAGCTCAAAGCATCTTCACTTTGACAAAAAGTGGCTTCAAGGGTAAAACCGTAGTTTTCCCAATCCATTATGTCGGCAAATTGTTCCAGAGCCATTGTTTCGTCATCAATAATTATTAGCTTGTACATACCATATTCCCTTCCTGTACATTACTTCATAATATATTTTAAACATAGTTTATAAAAATGTCAAACCAAAAATAGGCACTTTTGACAAAGTCAATAATATTGAGAATTAAGAACTTAATATTGAGAATTGGAAAGCTCAAAAAAAAGTCGTATAATAAAATTACAAAAATATTACGAAGGTGAGGATGTAATGAGTAAGGCAGTTACACACGAAGATTTTGCTCAGGCACAAAGAGCAAACAAAAAGAAATCAGGCATCAACAGAAAGCGCATCATCCAGCTTTATACCATCGGTCTTATTCCGATGATTATAGTTGTATTGACAAGATATGTGCCCATGTTTGGTATTATTGTCGGTTTTAAAGACTACCGTTATGACAAAGGTATCTGGGGTAGTGAATGGGTAGGATTTAAAAACCTTGAGTTCTTCTTTAAGTCCGACGACTTTGTTCGTATTACCCGCAACACTCTGGTAATGAACTTTATCTTTATTGCCATCAATCTTATCACGGCAGTTGGTCTGGCACTGCTTATGTTTCAGCTTACCAGTAGACTCAGAACCAAGATATATATGACCATAATGATAACTCCTCACTTCCTATCCTGGGTTGTTGTTTCCTATATGGCATATGCATTCCTTGAGCCGGAATTCGGTATTGTCAATGGCATGCTTTCTTCCATCGGTATTGAGAAGATATCCTGGTACACAGAAGCTAAGTACTGGCCTGTAATCCTGTCCATCTTCTATGTATGGAAGCATTGCGGATACAACAGTATAGTGTACTATGCAGCACTTATGGGTATTGATGAGTCCCTCATTGAAGCGGCAGAGATTGACGGTGCAAATAAGAGACAGGTTACAAGACATATCATTATTCCTTGCCTCTTACCTCTCATAGTAATTATGACAATACTTGCTATCGGTGGTATCTTCCACTCCGACTTTGGTCTGTTCTATCAGGTTACAAGAAATGTCGGCAAGCTTTATTCCACAACAGATGTTATCGATACTTACATATTCAGAGTAATGCGTGTTATAGGCGATATGGGTACAGGTACTGCAGTTGGTCTTGTACAGTCGATTATCGGTCTTATACTCGTTCTTGTTACCAACAAATTAAGTAAGATGATAGACAACGACTACGGTCTCATATGATTGGAGGATAGTGACTACAATGACAAAACGAAAGAACAAAAGTCAGATTTTCCTTAATATATTTCTGATATTACTGTGTATAGTAGTTATTGCACCCATGGTGCTGTTGGTAAGTGTTTCGCTTTCCAACGAAGGCGACATTGCCAGATACGGCTATTCGTTCATTCCAAGACAGATAGACCTGACAGCATACAAATTTGTGTTCGAAAATCCCCACACAATAATCCAGGCATACAAGGTTACCATATTCTATTCCGTTGTTGCCATGGTTTTGTCGGTTCTGTTTATGGCTATGATGGCATATATGCTGTCGGTAAAGATTCTCAAAGCTCGTTCGGTCATAGCACTTGTGCTTTACTTTACCAATCTCTTTGGTGGCGGTATGGTTGCTAACTACCTTGTATATACTCAGCTTTATCACTTGGGTGATACAATCTGGATGTACATAATCCCCGGTCTTATCAGTCCCTGGTATGTGTTCATGATAAGAACAACAATGCAGGGTATTCCGGTGGAAATTTCCGAATCCGCATTTATGGACGGTGCATCAGAATACAGAATTTTCTTCCAGATGATACTTCCTCTTTCCAAGCCTGTACTTGCAACAATTGCGCTTTTCACATTCCTTGGTAAGTGGAACGACTGGAACACATCCATGATTTACATAAATAACCCCAACCTTATGAGTCTCCAATACCAGCTTCAGAGAATACTCCAGAACATTACAGCAATGCAGGAAGTTGAGCAGAGCGGAATGGGTGTTACAATGAAGCTTGAAGATATACCCACAGAAACTGCCCGTATGGCAATGGCGGTTGTTGTTGCAGGACCTGCACTTGTAGTATTCCCATTTTTCCAGAAATATTTTACAAAAGGTCTCACAGTAGGTTCTGTCAAGGGTTAATTAATTTGTTTCAGATATTATTTATATATATAAATTTAATAAGGAGGATTTTAAAAATGAAAAGAGCTTTAGCTTTACTTCTTGCTATGGTTATGCTGGTAGCTATGTGCTCCTGCGGCGGTGGCGAAAAAGGCGGTAAGGACGGAGTTACCACTCTCAAAGTCTATATGCCCGCAGACCCTCAGGCAGACCTCGGTCTTGTTCTTGAGAAAGCTAACAAAATCGTAGAAGAAAAAATTGGCGCAAGAATGGATGTTCAGCTTATCGACAGTGGTGCTTACGGTCAGAAGATGAACATGATTATGGCATCCGGCGAAGCATACGATGTCTGCTTTACAGGCTATATAAATAAGTACAGTGATGCCGTATCCAAGGGCGGTTTTATGTGCCTTGACGATCTTTTGGAAACTGTTCCAAAGCTTAAAGAACAGGTTCCGGATTATCTCTGGAAGGCAGCTACATACGAAGGTTCAATTTATGCAGTTCCCAATGAGCAGATTGTGGCGACTGGCACTGCAATGTTTACATTCAAGGACCTTGCAGATAAATACGGCCTTGATCCCGAAAAGATTGAAAACAAGTGGGATATTGAACCTTATCTTGCAGCAATCAAGGAGAACGAGCCCGATATGATTCCCTACAGACTCAACTCCGGTATGTTCTCTATGAGTGACGATCCCGACTTCAAAGGTTTTGAAGAGCTTACAACAGGTTTTGCTATCAGAAGAGGCGATAAGAATGCCAAAGTATTTTATGAATATGATCAGCCCGAATATCAGGCAGGTGTAGAAAAACGCAACGAATGGCTCAAGAAAGGTTACATCCGCAGCGATATCCTCTCTGCAGGTGATGACTCCATAGATGTCAAAACAGGTAAATATGCTGTCTGGAGTGCAGTGTGGAAGCCCGGTGTTGAAGCCAGCTACACAGAACAGTACGGTGGCAGAGAAGTTATTTCCATCAAGGGTAATGAAATACCGCAGATTAAGCAGGCAAGCTGTGTAGCAACAATGCTTGCTATCGGCAGAACCTGTAAGAATCCCGAACTTGCAATAAAGCTCATCGAGCTCCTCAACACTGACAAAGACCTCTACAACCTCATGGCATTTGGTATCGAAGGCAAGCACTTTGAATTCAATGACGAGGGCAAGGTTCGCAAGATTGCAAACTCCGGCTACACCATGGAAGCATGGAAGTGGGGCAACCAGTTCAATGCTTATGTTTCCGAAGGTGCTGATGACGATGTTTGGGAACAGACTAAGGCACTTAATGAATCTGCAGAGGAATCAGTACTTATAAACTTTGTTCTTGATCCCGGACCCATCTCCACAGAGCTTGCTAACTTTACTGCTGTATATGATGAATATATGTATGTAATCCAGGGTATGGATCCCAACTACAAGGATTACGAAGATGAATACCGTGCTAAGCTCAACAAAGTTGGCGTGGAAAAAATCATCAAGGAACTGCAGAGACAGGTTGATGCAAGTCTTGGAAAATAATTTTTAGTTCTTGACAGTTCCGCCTCTTTTTAGGCGGACTGCAGATATAAATTTTGATGAAAGGTGATTTTTTAGATGAAAAGATTTTTATCAATTCTTCTGGCATGTACGATGTTGCTTTCTATGGTAACAATCTCTCATGCTGCGGATGAAACAGAAGTAGTTACTGTTGAGTACTGGAATGCAGATTCAACAAAAATTACAATTGACCTCTCAAAAGAAGTTGATGCAGATGCACTGAAAAATGCTATTACACTTAAAGAAGGTGGAAAAGCGATTGACTTTACAGTTACAAAAAGAGAAAAGACTGTAGATTCAACGATTCCTTCCAGCGTAGATGGAAAGTTTAACATATCCGGTATGATTCTTACTACCGAAACCACATATGAAATTGCTCCTGCAAATGGTCTTAACTTCACAGACCTCTATACAATTGCGGTAGGCAGCGCAATTACCGGTTCTGATGTATGGACAAAGAATTTCAAGGTTAAAAAGCTTTGGAGCGAAGATTTTAACAACTACACAAGCAGCTTTCCTTGGAAAATCGAAGGTGGCGGTAACAACGTTAATTTGACACTTGAAAACGATGGAAACGGCGACAATGCATTAGCTTGGTCACATTCCGGTGGTATATATCGTGTGACCATTGATAGTGCAAGCGAAGTTAATTTTGCCGATACAGAAGTACCTGCATCTACCTATTGGGCCAACAATTCCCAGGCAAGAAAAGAAACCGAATATAACCTGGAAATGGATATGCGTTTCAATACTGCTTTTACTGATGCAAAGTACGGCTTTGGATTTAAGATTGCTATGCACAACGGAAAGCATGATCAGATGCTATATAACGGTTCCGGTATTACTGCCGGTGTAATTGGTAACTCTGCCGGCTTTGATATGTTGGCAGGAACTTGGGGATATGCTGAATATACATACAATGCATCTGTCAGCTATTCTGCAAATGCTGCTAACACCAGCAAATCCAATTGGTATGAAAACTTCGTAAAGGGTGCTACCTATGACACTTCCTTGTCCTGGGCTAACTCTCTTATATCCAAATCATCTCTTTCTGATGGAAACTGGGCTAATGATACCTTCCATGATGTAAGCATATCTGTTAAGGACAACAACCTTAAGTTCAGTATTGATGAGGGATTTGAAAATTACGATTTTGGTGCTCATCAAGGTAATTCAACAAACTGGAATGGTTTAGTTGCATTCTATGGTAATGGTAACTATGGTGGTGCGAATACCTATTTTGTAGATAACATTATTGCCACAAAGGCTGTAGAAGTTGTTGTTGGTACACTGGACTCCCCCACGAACTTTGTTGCAGGTAGCGAAGGTATCCAGTTTAAACTTGCAAAGGATATGGATGCGGTAAGCCTTAAGAATGGTATTTCCATTTTGGCAGATGGTTCTCCTGTGAATGACTTCACATTAACAAAGGGTGAAGATAATACATATGTTATTGTTCCGGATGGTGGAATTGACGCTGATGCTACATACACAGTTACACTCGCTGCAGGTCTCTATAACGAAACTGCAGGCGGTGTATCTACTCTCGCAGTGCCCTTCAGCACGGAAGTTGGTATAGAAAAGATTCCTTTCAACGCTCCTACTTACTGGAATGCTGATACAACCAAGATTACTCTTGATATTGATGCTCCCATCGATGCTGCAGTTCTCAAAGATGGTATCACTCTCTACAAGGGTACAGAAGAAGTTGAAGACTTCACTGTAACAGCTCTTACAAATGCAGGTACACTTGAAGGTGTTTATACTTACACAATTGCTCCAGCAGATGGTATAAAGGAAGGGACTATCTATACAGTCGCTCTTAGAGCAGGTACATATAATTCTGATGGCTTCTTCTATAGTCTTGCAACCAGCTATTCCAAGTCATTTAAGGTAGATGTACTCGTAAGAGACACTATGGATTATAAAAATGACACAGAAACCTACGGTGCTATTCCGTGGAACGAGGGTTGTCTTAGCGGTGATGCTATGGATGCAGATATCAGTATTGAAGCGGTTAATGGCAACAACGCACTTAAGGTGGTAACTAATGGTGCAAAGGCATGGATTGCACCTTATGAAGGCTATCAGGATGCAGCATACCAAGAATTTGCCAATACAGGAATGATGGGTTGGGCTTACTCCTACAGTAAGAATCACCCCGCTTCCAAAGAGGAAAATTATTCGCTCGAAGCAAAGGTAAAGGTTGCTGCAGAAGGTAACTATAGCCTCCAGTTCTATCAGAACAGTGCCCGTCACACAGAATATCAGGTTTGGATGAACTCTCTCCGTGCTCAGAATTCAAAGATTGGCGGTAGACTTCGTAATGGTGGTACAGGTGACTATGCGTCCTGGTCCGGAAATGCAACACCCGGTCTTAACAGTGATACCTACAAGAATGTTACTGTTGTATCAAAGGGTACAGACTACAAGTTCTTTGCAGGCGATGCTTATCTCCATCAGACAAGCGACATAGAAATGGTAGATGTCGGTATTCCTGTAATTTACCTTGATAATGGTGCAAATGCTACTAATACTTGGTATTTTGATGATGTTATTATCAGTAAAGCAACAGAAGTTACAAGTGGATTGGTATATGGTGATCTCATAGTTACCATAGATGGAAATCAGATACCCGATCTTATTGGTGCAGAAACCATCAGTGCTTCCATCAACGTTATGAATCTGGATGATGTTCTTCCTTGCAAGGTAGTTCTTGCGGTTTATGATTCTTCAAACAAATCGCTCAAGAATGCAGTTGTAAGCGATATCCTTGAGATTGGCAAGGGTATAACACCATTTGTATTTAATAATGTAGCATTAAACGGAGGCGACATTATTGAAGTATTCTTCTGGGATGGCTTCGAAAAGCTCACACCTTACAGAGCTCCTGCTAGCTTTCCTGCAGAGGAATAATTACCACAATTTAATAAACGCAATTAATATTTAACAATATTGGAGGATGGCGGCATTTCTATGCCGCCATTTCTCTTGATTCTTGTCTCCCAATTGAGAAAAGCCTCCCCTTAGATAAGGGGAGGTGTCACGCAAGCCGTGACGGAGGGGATTGAATAATTTTATATTTCAGGAGGAAAAACAAAATGAGAGTACTTATGATAGGCGCCCATCAGGACGATAACGAATTTCGTTGTGGCGGACTGGCACACAAATATGTAAAGATGGGTTACAAGGTTAAGTTCCTTTCTATGTGTGACGGCAGAGGCGGTCATCACATCATGGGACCCGAAGAAACCACAGCAACCCGTGCAAAGGAATCTGCTGCGGTTGCAGAGTTTCTTGGTGTAGAATATGATGTTTGGGATGTACCGGACTGCAATCTTGTAGCAGATCTTGCCACCCGTAAGCGTCTTATCCGCTACATCAGAGAATTCAATCCCGATATGATAATTGCTCACAGAACAAATGACTATCATGCAGACCATAGAGCTTCTGCGCAGCTTGTTCAGGATGCCTCATATCTTCTTACTGTTCCCAACGAATGCCCCGAAGTACCTGCTATGCGTTTTATGCCCGTTATCATGTACAATCTGGATGCATTCAAGAACCCTGTTTTCCGTCCTGATATCGTAATTGACATGGATGACGAAATTGAAACTAAACTTCATATAGCGCATCTCAATGCCTGCCAGGTTTATGAGTGGCTTCCTTACACCAAGGGTTGGACAGATGTTCCTGAAGGTGAAGAAGAACGTAAAGAATGGCTCAAAGGTATGAACATAACTTCTGAAACAACTGACGAAGAGGTAATGGCAGTTCCTAACAAGGGATATGCAGTACGTTATGCAAGAGTTGCTGCTCGTTTCCGCAAGGAACTCATTGAAAAATATGGCGAAGAAAAAGGAAGCAAAATCCGTTATGCTGAAGCTTTTGAAGTTTCTGAATACGGTGCACAGCTTACACCTGAACTCAAGGAAAAACTCTTTAATTTTTAATTACATTTAAAATTTATTTTATCGGAGGAAGAACAATGAGAGTACTTATGATAGGCGCCCATCAGGACGACAACGAATTTGAATGCGGAGGTCTTGCATCAAAGCTTATTAAGGCAGGACATACAGTTCAGTTTCTAAGTATGTGTAACGGATGCGGTGGTCACCACATATTAGGACCAAAGGAAATTACAGCCCGTCGTGCAGAAGAGTCTGCAAAGGTTGCAAAGCTTCTCGGTATCAAATATGATGTGTGGGATAATGACGATTGCAATCTCGTTGCAGATCTTGCTACAAGAAAGCGTACAATACGCTATATTCGTTCCTTTAATCCCGACCTTATCATTACCCACAGAACCATAGACTATATGCCCGACCACAGAGCAACCGGACAGCTCGTTCAGGATGCATCATATCTTCTTACAGTTCCCAATGAATGTCCCGATGTACCTGCAATGCGTTTTATGCCGGTTATTATGTACACAGAGGACAGATTTACAAACCCGGTTTTCCGTCCTGATATCGTGGTGGATATAGATAGCGAAGTGGATGTCAAGATGACAATTGCCAACATCAATGTTTCTCAGGTTTATGAATGGCTTCCATATACCTATGACCACAAGGTTCCCGAAGGCGAAAAGGAACGTTTTGAGTGGCTCAAGGGTATGGATATTGATGCCAATACAACAGATGAAGAGGTGCTCAATGCCGGCAGGGGATATCTTATCCGTTATGCAAAGCCTGCGGCAAAGCACAGACAGCGTCTCATAGAAATTTATGGCGAAGACCGTGGAAGCAAAATTCGTTTTGCAGAAGCATATGAGGTGTGTGAATACGGAAGTCCAATGCCTGAGGAAATGAAGAAAACTTTGCTTTCCTTATAAACAATTTTTATATTTCAGTAGGAATCAAAATATCAGCCAAGACTCAGAAATGTGCTGTATAACTCCATACATTCTTGACACAGATAAGTTTGAGGGTATAAGATATGTATATAACTTACAAGGAGAGTGGCAATAATGAACAGAAAAGAGCTATTAAAAAGAATAGGTAGCGTAGAACAGATTGGCGGTGTGCGGGATTTCACCTTCAATGACGGAAAAATGAAAGGTGTTCGTGCCATAGAGGTAAACACAGGCAAAATCCGTTTTACCATACTTCCTGACAGATGTATGGATATTGCTCAGGCAGAATTTGAGGGTACATCATTCAGCTGGATTTCCAAAACCGGCATCACTAATCCTCAGTACTATGACAAGGACGGCACAAATTGGCTCCGTGGATTTTATGGCGGTCTTATTACCACCTGCGGTCTCAAAAATGTCGGTGGACCTCACGGAGAACAGGGACTCCATGGCAGAATAGCAAATACTCCTGCATCCAAAGTCAGTGTTTTTGCTGATTGGATAGGTGATGATTATGTTATGAAGGTTTCAGGCGAAATGAGAGAATGTGCCGTTTTTGGTCTCAATCTTGTTTTCAAACGTACCATAACAGCTAAACTTTTTGACAGTAGCTTTACTGTTGAGGATACTGTTGTTAACGAAGGCTTCCATGATGAGGGTGTTGCTCTCTGTTATCACTGTAACTTTGGTTATCCGCTTGTTACCGATGGTGCAAGGATGATTAACATACCTGCAGAGTATGCAGACCTTTCTGCACCTATTCACGGCAAAGAGGAAGAGTGCTACCATGTGTATTTCGATACAGATGTACAGACTGTCGGTATCGAAAACGATACTATGGGTGCATATATTACATACAAGCGTGATACACTCCCCGGTTTTCTTGTGTGGAAGATGATGGGCGAGAGTGAATATGTTGTAGGTCTTGAACCCAGAACAATCAACGGACCGGCTAATAAGGAAGAAAATGACAATTGGCTCGTTAACCTCAAACCCTTTGAAGAGTTCACTACACAGCTTACTTTTGAATTGAAGAGAAAATAAGTTTATATTTGACATCCCCTCCGTCACGCTTCGCATGACGGAGGGGATTGCAGATAATTAAACCACAGGAGCAAATCATATGTCAAAATCATATTACAAAAAGGTTCAGGAACAAACAATAAAAAAACTAAATAACCACAAGGGTATGTTTTCCTGTGCAGTTATTGCCGATTCTCATCTTGACAACTCCGTACCGGACACCTGCGAAAATATCCGCATTGTATCAGAAGGTGCAAAGCTCGATTGTGTGCTTCATCTGGGAGATATTATGTGCGGAGGCTTTCCGAGAAAAACATTAAACCGCCTTATGTGCAAGGAAATTGATCTTTTCCGTTCCGCAACAAAAGACGGATGCTTTTATCCGTCAAGAGGTAATCACGACGGGTTCAGGAACCCGATTAACGGTGATTCGGATGTTCGTCTTGATTGTGACTGGTGTGATGTCATAGGATACATCGACAGCCTGCCCGGTGTTTCTCATCCGGAGGGTATGCCGTACTTCTATGTTGATTATCCTGAATATAGTATAAGGCTCATAAGTCTTAACTCCTTTTTTTTCCGTGAAGTTGATGGAGAAAAGGTAAAGGGTAATATCAACGGATATGATGATAATCAGCTTGAATGGTTCAGAAATGAAGCACTAAATGTATCTGATGATGTGACAGTGCTTGTACTCAGTCACGATTCTCCTGTTAAAAACTTCAATGATAATTTTCGCACGGACAACCCAATATACAATGGCAATGCCATGTTGGACGCTGTAATTGATGGCAGAAAAAAACGTGGATTCAAATTTGCGGCGTGGCTTGTAGGTCATTACCACGGTGATTTGACTTTTGAAGCTGACGGAATAAATATTGTTCTTGTAGCATCTGAAACTGCCTATATTCCGTCCCTCTTTGATATGCCGGATGGAGGAAATTATCCACCAAGAGAGCTTGGCACATCAACAGAGGATTTGTGGGATGCACTATGCATTGATACAGATAGGTGTGAGGTTCATCTGTTCCGCTTTGGTTCGGGCAGAGACAGAATTGTTTCATACTAACGCAACTGCTTAAGAGGTGTAATATGAGTATTTTTAGCGAAGAAATTAACAAAACCATTCGCGATATTATGAATATCAAGGAAGATGGCGATTTATGTTTTGCTCTTCTGACCAACTCCTTTAACTCTGATCAGGGAATTGATACCTGTGAAAATATAAGAGCGGTAGACAACGAAGTTAATTTTGATTTTGTGTGTCATATGGGAAATTTCATAAATGGAAACAATCCCAGAAGACCATCGATGGAGGTGCTTGGCAGTGAGTTTGATATGTACAAGGGAGCAATAAAATCAGGTGTTCTTCATATTTGCTGCGGCGAAACCGACGGTTGGCGTGATGAAAGGTATATAGGTCAGCTTGCACTTAATATTATGACTGATTCGGATTGGTATGAGGCTACATCATTTGTGGATGCCTATTCGGAAAGACAAGAGGGTAAATCTTATTATTATTCGGACATACCGCAAAAGAATACACGGCTTATATTCCTTAACTCTTATTTCAGCCAGCACGACACGGAAATAGAGTTTCATCAAAAATATATCGGAATCGATGCCAATCAGGCAAAATGGCTCACACAAACTGCTCTTTGCAACACTGCAGGAAAAAATGTTCTGATTTTCTCTCACAGAATTCCAAACAGCCGTTTTGAAACCGGAAAAGACCAGTTTGTATATAAAGGCAATTCTACCGAACCGATACTGGCTTTGTGGCAAAAAGCAAAAAAATCCGGAGCAAATGTTGTATGTCATTTCGGCGGTGCTTACGGTATTGACGAAAATATTTCGGTAGGCGGAATAAATTTTGCTGTTATCGGTAGCCAGCTTGCAAAAGACAGAGAGCTCGGAACTGTAAACCAGGATTTGTGGGATGCAGTTGTTGTGAAATCAAAGGAAAGAAAATTATACCTTTTCCGCTTTGGGGCAGGAGAGGACAGAATCATAGAATTTTAGAGGAGAAACAATATGGCAAAGGATGTTTTTGTAGAAATTGCAACCACCGGTGCAGGTGGAAGAAAAGAGCTTTTGCATGAGCCACAACCTATTCCGTTTGAACTCAAAGAATCTATTCTTTCGTCATCAGAAGATAAGCCGGTTCCAACTGACAAAAAAATGGATACCAAAGAGGAACTGTATTCAGAGCTCGAACGAATGAGGAAAGCATATACCCCTTTTATGGTGAATCATGCACCTATAGCTGATAATAAGCGAAAAATAACAGATATAAAAGATTTTATTTTGAATGACAAGGAAAGTATCTCCATACCTTATTACGGAGGTCCCGTTGGAAATGCTGTTCAGATATATGAGTCTGAATTTGTTGTTGATAAGCTTGCAGAAGATGAATGTGCCTACATTTGCATCGGCGGTGCAGACTACGATGCAGAGGTCTTTGTCAACGATATTCTTGCAGGAACTCACGAAGGTTTTTTTGCCCCCTTTGAGTTTGAAATAACAGATTATGTCAATATAGGGACAAACCATTTGAAAATTGTTCTTAAAAATGATTTTGTGTATAACGGCTATGAGAATGACAAAGGTGAGAGACTTCAAGGAGACAAGCTCTATGCAGCAACCGGAATAGGCTGGGATGATCCGCAGCTCGGATGGCACCATTGTCCTCCCGGTATGGGGCTCTATGATGATGTTCGCGTGGAAATAAGAAACAAGACTCATCTTCACGATTTGTTTGTTCGTCCCGTTGTATCAGAAAACCGTGCGGAAGCTTGGATTGAAGTAGAAAATACGGAATATGTAAAAAAGGACATTTCCTTTAATATATCAGTGTATGGCTTTAACTTTAAAGAAATCGTGTTTGAAAATCAGATTTTTGATCCGTCAAACATATATAAAACGCCTGCACAAAAAGGAACAAACATATATAAATTAAGCTTTGCTATGGATAATTTCAGATTATGGGATACCCACAATCCATATCTCTATGTTATGAATGTGGAGCTTTTGTATAACGGCAAGGTTACAGATACCCAAACTGTAAGATTTGGTATGAGAGAGTTCAGGCAGGATCTTGAATCCGATCCCAAAGGTATGCTTTACCTCAACGGAAACAAAATCCGCCTTAGGGGTGCCAATACAATGGGATATGAACAACTCAGTGTAATGCGTGGTAACTACAAGGAGCTGGCAGATGATATCTTCCTTGCGAAAATCTGCAACATGAACTATCTTCGTATCACACAGCGTCCTGTACAGAGCGAAGTTTATGATTACTGCGATATGCTTGGAATCATGGTTCAGACAGACCTTCCGCTTTTTGGTGTAATGAGAAGAACCAAAGTTGCAGAGGGTATTCGTCAGGCAGAAGAAATGGAAAGGCTCATCAGAAGCCACGCCTCATGTGTAATGGTTACATACATCAACGAGCCTGTTCCCGACTTCAAATGTGAGCCTCATCGCCATCTTGAAAGAGCCGAGCTTGAAGAATTCTTCAATGCCTGCAATATGATTGTACATCTTAATAACCCCGACAGAATAATAAAGCATATTGACGGTGACTTTAATCCTCCCACGGAGGGAATGCCCGATATTCATTGTTACACCGGATGGTATAACGGTCACGGAGTTGATATGGGCAAGCTTATCAAAGGCTATAATGTTGAGGTTAAACCGGGATGGTATTACGGATGCGGAGAATACGGTGCTGAGGGACTGGAAGATGCATCTGTTATGAAAAAATATTATCCCGAAGAATGGCTGAAAGAGCCCTTTGATCCCATCAACATTATCAAAGCACAAACCAAAAATGTTCACTATCACTTCTACGACACCCAGGACACTCTTGAGGATTGGATAGAAGCAAGCCAGGACTATCAGGCACTTGCCACAACATTTATGACGGATGCATACAGACGGGACAGCCGTATGATTTCAAGTGTGCTGCATCTCTTTATCGATGCCTGGCCAAGCGGATGGATGAAGACTATTATGGACTGCGAAAGAAATCCCAAAAAGGCATATTTCGCATACCGCAACAGTCTTGAACCTCTCAAGGTAAGTCTAAGAACAGATCGCTTTACCTATACCGTCGGCGAAAAGGTTTCGGTAGAAGCCTTTGTTTGCAACGATACAAACCTTGCCACGGATAAGTGTCAGATGCGTTTTGAACTTCTGAAAGGCAATGAACTTGTTATGTCAGCACTGTCTGATGCAAAAATCTGTGATTGTGATGTTACATATGTTTCCAATGCTGTGTTTACAGCACCGGAGGTTAATAACAGAGAAGTTTATACCCTCAAAGCCATTCTTCTTGGTGATGATGGCAAGATAATGGCATATGACACTCTTGGTATAGAGTTTTTTGAGGATGTGGAAGTTACAGAGGACGAAAGGGTAGAGCTTATCTGCGGACTGGGCGAAGGAACTCACGAAATAGCAGGGGAGACTGTAACTATACGAAACTGTGGTATGTCACCTATGCATTTTGTATCAAGAAAGACAGGTCACGATATTGTAAGGGAATTCGAACCATACGACTTTTCTTACTGGTACAACAAGAAAGAGGACATGATAACACCTATTCTGTACGCTACATTTGAAACAGATGGTTTTACACCGATTCTTACAAGCGGAAATGCCGGAGAAGATGTAACTTGCGAAAGCGGTGCATGGCATACGGTTAACGCTGTCGCTTGCAAAGAATACGATGGAAAACTTTATGTTATATGTAATGTGGACCTGAGGTGCGAAAATCCTGTTGCAAAAAGGTTTCTTAAAAATATTTATGACTACGCAAGAAAAGTTCTGAAATAAAATTGGGGGTTGTGTACTTGTGAAACCGATATATAATCTTATTGAGCGAATAATTCCGGGAAAAAGTGACAGTGTACTTTGTAGCTTCTGTGAAAGCAAGGACGGAAAAGATACATATTGCATTGATTGGCAGGACAACAAGCTTGTCCTGAAAGGCAATAATTACATTAGTCTCGCCGCCGCTTTCGGACACTATCTCAAATATGATGCAAAATGCAATATTTCCTGGTGCGGTTCTAACATAAGCATACAAGGAGCACTTCCCAAAGCAACCCCATACAGCAGAGTAATAGAGCAGAAATACAGAGTTTATATGAATTATTGCACATTCAATTATTCTGCTTCATGGTGGAATTTTGACCGTTGGCAGTGGGAAATTGACTATATGGCACTTAACGGTATCAATATGCCCCTCAGTATTGTAGGCATTGAAGCAGTATGGTATGAGACTCTTCTTGAGCTTGGCTTTTCCGATGATGATGCAAGAAGCTACCTTGCAGGCCCTTCTTTTTATGCATGGCAGTGGATGGGAAATCTGGAAGGCTTCGGAGGTCCGATGCCCCTTAGCTGGATAAGAAAACGAACAGAGCTTGGCAAAAAAATCTTTGAAAGAGAACTGGAACTTGGTATGACACCCATTCAGCAAGGCTTTTCAGGTGTTGTTCCAAGAAAGTTTATGGAATTATATCCCGACAAAAATATGAAATGTCAGAACGAATGGAACGGTATGCCCGGTACTGTTCAGCTTGATCCCACAGAACCGCTTTTCAAAGAGGTTGGAATGCTGTTTTTGAAAAAGCAGAAAGAAATTTTTGGTGCCTATGGTAACTACGCCGCAGATCCTTTCCATGAGGGCAAGCCTCCTGTGGATGGAAGCGAATATCTGAAAAAAGTTGGTAATATAATATATGAGTTGTTCAACGAATTCGATCCCGACTCCAAATGGATTATGCAGGCATGGTCTATAAGAAAGGACATTGCAACAAGTGTTCCCAAAGATAAACTCCTTATTCTCGATTTGGGTGGAGGTACCTATAAAGCCAAGGAAAACTTTTGGGGTTATGATTTTGTTATCGGTAATCTGCATAACTTTGGCGGCAGAATCAAGCTTCATGGTGATCTTAATCTTCTTGCAAGCAATCAATATATCACCGCTAAGGAGAACGGCGTTTCCAATGCAGTAGGCACAGGACTCTTTATGGAAGGGATTGAACACAATCCGGTATATTTTGATTTGGCTTTTGAAATTCTCACAAGAAGCGAAAAACCGGATATTTCCGATTGGCTGTGCGATTATGCAGGGAGACGCTATGGAGTGAGAAATGAAAATGCAAACAAAGCGTGGCAGATTCTTCTCAATACAGCATACGCAAAGGGAACAAATTTCATCGAGCGTGGCTCTGCAATATGCACGAGACCTGCTGTCAATCTCATTAAAACAGGTCCCGGGCCCGGATTTATGCTTACATACGGTATAAAAAGACTATATAAAGCACTTGAGTATTTATGTCAAGTGAACTCCGACACCGATGGCTATAGATTTGATAGGGCAGATATATTGAGACAATATTTAAGCGATTACGCCTATGAGCTCCAGCAAAAAGTATCCAGAAGCTTTTTAAATAGGGAGATAACTGAATTCAAAAAGCTTTCTCAGGATTTTTTAAATCTTATTGACGATTTTGACAAGCTCCTTTCAACAGTTCCTCAGTATAGCTTCAAAAAATGGGTTGAGGATGCTGTTTCCTGGGGCGATACCGAGGATGAAAAAAATCTTCTTGATTACAACGCAACTGCTCTTGTTACAATATGGGGCAGTGAGGAGGATTCCATACTCTTTGATTATGCATGGAGAGAGTGGTCAGGACTTACCTCACAATACTACAAAATACGCTGGTCTTACTTCTTTGAGATGCTCACAAAATGTCTGGAGGATGACACAGAATATATTGAAGATGGACTGCCACAGACTATTGATTCCCGACCAAAGTGGCGGAGCAATGACTTCTATGACAAGCTTGCTGACCTTGAGGTTCAATGGATAAGAACTCCCAAAAAAATTGACAATACAATTGTTGATGCTAAAACTATTGTAGCGGATTTAATGGAAAAATATAATCCTGATAGTATCTGAAAGAAATATTATTGTTTTGAATATTCTTGAAATATCACCCATTTTGTGTTAAAGTATTATTAGTTTATATACTGTAAAGGTGGTTTATTGTTGTGGGTATCAGGGAGTTAATAGGTCAGCTGTTTGGTATGATCGGTCTTGTAATTATAGTTTCATCTTTTCAATGCAAGAAAAATAAAACATTTTTTGTTATGCAGGGCGCAGGTTCAATGGCTTTTGTTTTGAATTTTCTTCTTATCGGAGCTTATGCAGGAGCCATGTACAATTTTGTTAACCTTATCAGAGGGCTTCTGTTTTCAAAAGAAGATAAAAAACTATGGAAACTGATTTTGGTTAATTTCCTCTATACTGCAAGCTATGGGATATCGCTTGTGCTTATCCGGGGCGATTGGTTTATGGTGTTTATATCAGCTATTCCATTTGTTGCCTTGTTTATAATGAGTATATTTATGTGGATGAATAGCGGCAAGTATATCCGTTATTTCCAGATGTCGGTTATGTCTCCATCCTGGATAGTATATAATTGCTTCAATTTCAGCCTCGGAGGAATACTGTGCGAAAGCTTTAACATTATTTCATCAATTGTTTCACTTGTCAGATTCCGTAAAACAGGATTTGAACAGGACATATAAGCAATTAAGATAAAATC
>JAZQBI010000253.1:0-2188 GCA_045545635.1 Clostridia bacterium
AAGCAGAATGGGATTCGCTTATAGGTTCAGAAACCAAAAAAAATCTGATTAATGCAGAAA
This sequence comes from Clostridia bacterium, assembly GCA_045545635.1. Lineage (GTDB taxonomy): Bacteria > Bacillota > Clostridia > UMGS1810 > UMGS1810 > RGIG8748. The sequence goes on from JAZQBI010000253.1 coordinate 61, forward strand.
AAATCTTCAACTGCCGCTATTTCTCCGAAACCACCGCAATCACATATGACGGCAAAACCACCACAGCATATATAACTCCCAAAGAAGAACACAAAGGCAAAACAATTGTTTTTGCAACCTATGACTATGACACTAATAAACTCACCTACTCCGATAAAGCTGTTTTTGACGGTTCGGAAATACAGTTTACTACAGATAGCAAATATGACGAAATTAAAATATTTGTGTGGGACAGTCTTAAAGGTCTCACACCATCATGCAAAGCGGAAGTAATATCCGCCAAGGACTGGTAATCTCTCAGATATTGCATCTATAAAAATAAGCAAGGTCAACAAATCCAAATCGGTTTTGTTGACCTTGTTTTTCCTTGATTATTTCTTGCTATTAAAATATTCCTCTGTAACACCAAGCTGTTTTCTTAATATTTCTTTCCATAAAAAACCCTTGATTTCCCCGGTTCCGCGGGAAACCTTTGTAAAGCGGAGATTGCCATTCTCATCAACTTTACGATAAAAATAGTGATCCGTGTTTTTGTACAGTTCCCAACCGTCTTTTTCGCAAAATCTTTTTAAATCTCTCCAGGTTGGCATTTGATACACTCTCCAATCTTTGCAGTATCATCCAGAATGAGAGCCTTAAACACATATGGAATTTCTTTTTTCTTGTTGGGTGCAGAAGACCATAAATTAAATTCATTGTAAAAATCTACAGCATATTCCAGTATAGATTTTGCCATAATTTCAATTGCTTGATTCAAGGTTGGTGCGTTTTCCACCAAGTCCATTTCTCTTAGTGAAAGTGTTACACTACCATCGGACTCAGTATACTTGTCTGCCGAAAAGTCGTAACCGGAAAGAAGCAGCGAAATAAATTCGGTATTGGAAAGCATCATATAATCACGGGTTTTTTTGATGAATTTTGGTTTTTCCCTTATAACACTTTCCGAAACCTCGCTCCAGTTCTTTCTTACATCAGTTGCGTTGATGGTTAACATATCTATCAACTCCTTCTCGCCTCCCATTATATCACAAAGTGTACACAATGTCAACATTGTACACTTTATATTATGCACATTAAGAACAAATATTCAAAACATTCAATGTTTACACGCATTTTATTGACAAGTATATTTTTTTAGGATATAATTATATGGAAAAGTGTATAATATTATATGAAATTGTTTTGGAAAAGTGTGTATTTTTTGTTTAATAACATATAGAAAAGTGTTGGAGGGACCATAATGCTGAAAAGGAAAATTCAATCATATATAGAGAATCACCTGTTATCCGAAAGCAACAAAATTCTTATTATTGACGGAGCAAGGCAAATCGGGAAAACTTTTATAGTACGCCACACGGGGCAAAAGCTATTTGAAAATTATATAGAAATCAATATGATTGAAGATTCAGTCGGAAACAGATACTTCCAAAATGTACAAACCGTTGACGATTTCTATCTACAGGTAAGTATGCTTGCCGGAGACAAAATGAAAGATAAAAAGAATACGCTTATTTTTATTGACGAAATTCAGGCTTATCCTCATTTGCTCACTCTTTTAAAATTTTTGAAGCAGGATGACAAATTTACCTATATTGCAAGCGGATCCCTCCTTGGAATAACACTTGCAAAAACTACCTCAATACCAATAGGCAGTATAGAAGTAAGACGAATGTACCCTCTCGACTTTGAGGAATTTCTCTGGAGTCAGGGCTTTAATGAATTTGCCGTGAATTCAATAAGAAAAAAGTTTGAAAACCTTGAAAGTCCCGACGAAAGCACTCATACAAGGCTGCTTGACCTCTTTAAAAAATATCTGCTTGTCGGTGGGCTTCCCGATGCAGTCAACTCCTACAACCAAAGCAAAAATGTTGTAAAAATGCGCAACATTCAAAATGAGATACATGAATATTACGCCGTTGATGCCGCAAAATACGATGCTGAGAACAAGCTTAAAATTCGCAGGATTTATGAAGTCGGAGGCCAAGCGGTCTTAGGAAGACAACTCTGCCTTTCAACTCCTTGGCTCACAGAACGACATGGCTACGATCCGACTTGATACATGAATATTACGCCGTTGATGCCGCAAAATACGATGCTGAGAACAAGCTTAAAATTCGCAGGATTTATG
>JAZQBI010000254.1:0-6662 GCA_045545635.1 Clostridia bacterium
AAGGTATTTGCAGTAGGTGGTAAGATAAATAACACAGGTCTTGTGGAAATTCCCATGAGTACTACACTTCGTGAAGTTGTTTATGATATCGGCGGCGGGATTCCCAATGGCAAAAAATTTAAGGCTGCTCAGACAGGCGGACCTTCCGGCGGATGTATTCCTGAATCACTTATTGATATAGAAATTGATTATGATTCACTTATCAGTATCGGTTCCATGATGGGTTCCGGCGGTCTTATCGTAATGGACGAAGATACCTGTATGGTTGATATCGCTAAGTTCTTCCTCGAATTTACAGTTGATGAATCCTGCGGTAAGTGTGCTCCCTGCCGTATCGGTACCAAGAGACTTCTGGAAATCCTCAACAAGATTACCGAAGGTAACGGTACGCTGGAAGATATCGACAGACTTGAAGAACTTTGCTATATGATCAAAGATTCTGCACTTTGCGGTCTTGGTCAGACAGCACCTAACCCCATACTCAGTACACTGAGATATTTCCGTGATGAGTATGTTGCACATGTTGTGGACAAGAAGTGTCCTGCAGGCGTTTGTAAAGCACTTGTTTCCTACAAGATTGATCCTGAAAAATGTATCGGATGTACCAAGTGTGCAAGAGTTTGTCCTGTTGGTGCTATTTCCGGTGAACTTAAGAAGGCTCACACAATTGATACTTCAAAATGTATTAAATGCGGTGCTTGTATGGATAGTTGTCCTAAGAAAGCAATATACAAATAAGGAGGGGATATAAGATGGATATGGTAAATATTAAAATTAACGATAAAGAATACAGTGTTCCTGCATCTTACACCATCCTTGATGCTGCCAGAGATGCAAATGTACACATTCCTACACTGTGCTACCTCAAAGATATCAATGAGATTGGCGCCTGCAGAATGTGTCTTGTAGAAATAAAGGGAGCAAGAGCTCTTCAGGCTGCTTGTGTATATCCCGTTTCCGAAGGATTGGAAATTTATACAAACACTCCCAAGGTAAGAAAAGCAAGAAAGGCTACACTTGAGCTCATTCTTTCCAACCACGAAAAGAAATGTCTCACTTGTATCAGAAACAGAAACTGTGAGCTTCAGCAGCTTGCAGATGAGCTTGGCATAACAGAACTTCGTTACGAGGGCGAAAATGAAAAATATGCTTTGGATTGCACATCAACATCTCTTGTAAGAGATAACAATAAGTGTATTCTGTGCCGTCGTTGCGTATCTGCTTGTAACAATCAGGCGATTTCCGTAATCGGATGTGTGGAAAGAGGATTCAAGACTCATGTTACATCTACTTTTGAAAAGGAAATCAAGGATGTAGGATGTATCTTCTGCGGTCAGTGTATTGTTGCATGCCCCGTTGGTGCACTCTATGAAAAAAATGATATTCCCAAGGTTATGGAAGCAATTGATGCTCCCGAAAAGCATGTTGTAGTTCAGACTGCTCCTGCAGTTCGTGCTGCACTTGGTGAAGAGTTTGGTCTCCCCATCGGAACACCTGTTACAGGTAAAATGGTTGCCGCTCTTAAGAGACTTGGATTTGATAAAGTATTTGATACAGATACAAGTGCTGACCTCACCATTATGGAAGAGGGCACAGAATTTATTGAAAGATTTACTAAGCAGGAAAATCTTCCTATCATTACTTCCTGTTCACCAGGTTGGGTTAAATTCTGTGAACACTATTATCCCGAATTCCTTGGCAATCTCTCCAGCTGCAAATCTCCTATGGAAATGTTCGGTGCTGTTATTAAGTCCTACTATGCAGACAAATCCGGCATAGATAAGAAGGATATATATTCTGTTGCTATTATGCCTTGTACTTCCAAGAAGTTTGAAGCTTCCAGAGAAGAGTTTACAAGAGACGGCATTAAGGATATCGATGCTTCTCTCACCACAAGAGAGCTTGCAAGAATGATTAAGCAGGCAGGTATAGATTTTGTAAATCTTCCTGACGAAGAATTCGATCAGCCCTTTGGTGAAGCTACCGGTGCCGGTGTTATCTTTGGTACAACAGGCGGTGTTATGGAAGCGGCTATCCGTACAGTATATGAAATCCTTGAAGGCAAAGAACTTGCTGATCTCAATGTAACAGCAGTTCGTGGTCTTGAAGGCGTTAAGGAAGCTACTCTCAAGATTGCAGGCAAGGATGTTAAGGTTGCAGTTGTACATGGTACAAAGAATGCAAGAATTATCCTTGATAAGGTTAAGAACGGCGAAAAATATGACTTTATCGAAGTTATGGCTTGTCCCGGCGGATGTATCCACGGTGGTGGTCAGCCTATCGTAGATTCCAGAACAAGAGCAACCGTTGATGTTAAGGCAAAAAGAGCTGCAGCTCTCTACTCTGAGGACGAAGCTTCAACTCTCAGAAAGTCACACCTTAACCCCAATGTTCAGCTTATGTACAAAGAGTTCTTTGAAAAGCCCGGCAGTCACAAGGCTCATGAGCTTTTGCATACTCATTACACAGACAGAAGCGCAAACAAATAAAATATAAGATTGCAATAGCCTCCATGTTATACGGAGGCTATTGCCTATAGATGGGGAGTGAAAAATTTGGTAACAGGAATAGAGCACGTAGCGATTTACGCCAAGGACACAAAAAAGCTCTCACAGTGGTATGCGGAGCTTTTTGAGGGCAGAATTGTATCTGATAACGGAAAGGGGACAATTTTCGTTGCATTCAGGGATAACAGTATGCTGGAATTTTGTCTCAATCCTTCATACAATAATGAGATAACAATGCTTGATAAACCGGGAATCAGACATATAGCTTTTTACACAGATACTTTTGAAGAAACCGCAACAAAAATAAGAACTTCCGGAGTTAATCTTGTAAAGGATGTTCCCAATATACCGTCAGCGGTAAAAATAATGTTTTTCCGCGATCCTGAGGGTAATATAGTACATATAATATCAAGAGAAAAGCCCCTTGTGTAATTTTAAAAGAGGTGTAAAAAATTCAACCGAATTTTTTACACCTCTTTTTTAGTATTTAACATCTCTGTCGTCACCGCTTCCGACTCTTGTCAGGTGAATACTTCTTGTTTTTTTGTTCACCGTAACCATATCGAAAAGCATCTCGGTTTTATCCCCGTCGTTTCTTGGCAGCTTGTTGCCGCCGTGGTATGTTACGGAATTACCCGTAAATATCTTTGGTATGCCGTTTTTGGTATAATCAATCATATCCCTGTGGAAATCACCGGCAAAGAACCCGATTATATCCGCTTTCTTATATTCGGAGAAATCGGCATTAACACAAAGTTTAAAATCCCCGTCGTAGTATTCTGATTTCAATTTTCCTTTTACCTTAAAAGCATCTGCAATGTCCTCAAGGTGGTTCATATACCACTTTTCCTTGGAACGACTGCAGCTTTCACTGATTTCATCCGGCGGAGTCATGGAATGAAGGAATATAACTGTGCTCCACCCATCCCCCGGCAAAGAGAGCGCATCGTTTATAAACCACTCTGTTTGCTTTTGTGACATTGCAAAAGTCCATTGACCGGGATGGTTAAGCTTTCCGTCAGCTAAACCCTCCGGCATATCTCCGCTGTCTGCTGCTATGTATCTCACTTTGGATTGTTTGTCATCAATATAATAATACAGAACCTTTTCCCCATCGGGAAAAATTGCATTTTCCCGGTGGTCATAAAACAAATCAAATCTTTCTTCGACAGTAAGATGATTTTCCGATATTTTGTTGTCAATATATGCTATGTCCCAAATGCTCCCGTCATCGTGATTACCGTTGGCGGGATAATAATTTATACCGGAAAATTGTTCTCTTAATTCGCGAAAACATTCGGATTTGTATTCCTTGCATCCCTCGTTGGTAAGGTCGCCGCCGAGAAGCAGGGTATAGTTTCCGGTTTTCCTGCATATGTCCTTGTAGGCATTTAGCATACGCTTCATACGGATACGGTGATTTTTCGTTGTGGCATAGTGAAGGTCTGTCATAAAGCCGAATGTTACGGCGTTTTCGCCGTCAAGAAAGCTTACAATATCGTTTGAGCTTTCTTCCGCTTCAGCCCTGATGTATGCAGGATATGTGTCTTCTGATGATAATTCGGGAGACAAATATCCCGTATCTTCCCACGTGATTTTTCTGTAGTAATCGGTGGCGTCAGCATAACCTTTTTCAATGTAAAACTCTTTGCTTCGCATAGCTTTTCACCTCGCGTAATATTTTGCTACCTGCTGTTAAACTCTGTTATGGATTCACTCTCACCCGGTAAAACAATTTTGATTGAGGTAATACCGTTTTTGGATTCTATGGAGCATCCGTAAGGTGCTCCGTATATAAGACGGATTCTGTGGTTAACATTTACAAGTCCGATGCCTTTGTGATCAAAAATCGCATCGGAATTAAGAGTATTCTGTAAATCCCCGAGCACCTCCGGTTCAATCTCTTTTCCGTTATTTGTTACAGAAAGTATGATGTTGGATTCTATGCGATGAGCAGATATGATTAATTTGTATTCGTCGCGGCTCATTTGATTGAATCCGTGCTCAAAAGCGTTTTCCACAATAGGCTGAAGCATAAATTTGAGTACCTTCTTTTCGAGAAGGTTTTCATCAATATCCCAGACAATATCTATATTGTACTTGAATTTCAATTTTTGAAGCTCCACATATTTTTTGGCATATTCCAGTTCATCACCAAGTGCAATGAGGTATTTTTTTGTATCAAGAGCCTCGCGAAGAAGCTGTGAAAGTATCACGATGGCACGGCTCGCATCGGATTCTCCTTTAGCCATTTTTATAACCATCACATTTATGAGATTGAGTGTGTTGTATATAAAATGTGGGTTAAGCTGGGTTTGCAGCGCTACAAATTGAGCCTTTTTGAGGTCGGTAATTTGCTCTGCCAGTCTTTTTTCTACATCGGAAGTTTTTGTGAGACGGGACACAATATGACTGTTTATGTAGTAAAGCTCTTCATATTTCTCGCGGGCAAGGTTTTCCTCACCGTTTTCCTCTTCGTTACGCAAGGTGGCGGTAATTTTAATGATTGACTGATAGAACTGGAGGGAGAGGTAAAACGACAGTATAAATGAAAGAAGAAGTGCCGTAAGAACAATTATTGCAACAATCCCAAGCATTTGAAGATAAGTTTTGTTATTACTTACCGTATAGGATGCAACATATTTGTATGAGTGATTTATCTGGTCAGACAGATAAAGTATACCGGCTTTTTCTTTAAGCCCGTGGATGCTGTTAAGATCCACGGATGAGCTTATAGTATTGATGTTCTTTCCGATAAGTTCACTGTTGTCAGAATAAAAAACTTTTCCGTTCACATCACATAATATGGAAATATTGTGGTCGTAACCATTTTGTTTAAATACATCACGGAAGGATTGAGCATTTATGTCGTAAAGCACAATACCCCGCAAAGTATCATTGCTGATTAAAGGCTTTACAAATATGACAGAATCGGGATATACGGCAGGCTGATCGGATTTATTGAAATATACAAAATCACTGATTCCGGTTTCGGAAAATATTCTGTACCATTCTTTCAGGTAAAAAGTATCAAGATCATTACCTGACAGGGTGGAAAACACATAGTCCTTAAGCGGCTGATACAAGTGTATGTTTTTTATGTATTGGCTGGAAATACATATGTTTTTCATCAGCTTTCTGCTATTGTACATCGCAGAATATTCTGTATCAAAATCCGTGTCATTGTCAATGTAGGCGTAGGTTATTACATCCGAAGAGCTTGACATAACAAGGTGGTTATTTTCCACATCGTTTAAAATCGTTTCTAAAACAGAAGCCGTCTGATAAAAAGAACGGCTTCTCTCGGAAATGATATCATCTTCAACGGATTTGAATATAAAAAAGCAAACAATCATACTGAGTACCGTGAGAGGCATCAGTATATATATAACCGATTTGCTGAAATACTTAAAAAATATATTGTTCCAACTGTACAATTTTATAAGGTTAGTTGAACGCTCGGAAAATAGTTTCATTCATTGGACTCCTTTCGGAATTTTGTCCTGTATTCTGTAGGAGTGTGTCCGGTAAATTTGGTAAATGTTTTGTAGAAATAGGGGATGGATTTGTAGCCAACCTCTTCTGCAACGGAGGATATGGTGATGTCTGTGGACGAAAGATATTCTTTTGCTTTTTCTATGCGATAGCGATTAAGCTCGCTTATGAAATTGTCACCGGTCATTTTTTTAAAGTATGAGCAAAAGTAAACACGACTTAAGTTTATGTGCTTTGAAATTTCGTCCAGCGATATATCTCTTTTGTAGTGCTTACGTATATACTCGTAGCTTTTTTGTATTATGGAGTCATCATGTTGCGGAGCAAATCCGGAATCAATTTCATTAATATAGTCCTCCGGAGTGTTTGTGTGGCTTATTTCAATGATTACATTCTCGATTGACAAGAGCTGTTTCAGGTTTTCACGGAGTTCATTAGTATATTTGTTCAGCTCATGTTCAAATCTTCCGTTGATATCTATCGCGAGAATACGGAAAGTATCGGCAATGTATTCAAAAGAAGAACAGAAAATGGGAGTTTTTATGTTAGCAAGATAGGATATGGCATTATAAAGCTTTTCTTTGCCATGCTTCCATACATGAGCTATATATTCATCAAAATTATCAATTGTAACTGATATAAGTCGGAGGCCAAGCGGTC
>JAZQBI010000255.1:0-2456 GCA_045545635.1 Clostridia bacterium
CCAAGCCTGCGGCTTCGGTACCGGACTGCGCAACTTTTTGCTAAAAACAGTCCACCGGTCTGTTTTCTTAACGCAAAAACCCTCTCAGGCTTCGAGCCCCCTCTATTGTATTGCAAAATAAAAAAGACATCTTGCGATGTCCCTTTTATTTTGGCGACCGAGAAGGGGCTCGAACCCTCGACCTCCAGCGTGACAGGCTGGCATTCTAACCAGCTGAACTACTCGGCCAAAGTATGCATTTTTTGTACGCAACTTATTATAACACTGTGTTTGGAATTTGTCAATAATTTTATTTTGGTTTTTTACTCATCTTTCAAAAAAATCATTTTGACTAAGTTAATATGGCATTGTAAACTAATTGTAAAAAAAAGGATATCTAAATGGCATTGACTATGTTGAAAAAAGGTGGTATTATAGTTACAACCCGGTATACCCATTTCCGGGATGCATAAGAAACGGAGGTAACAAAAATGAAATTGACAAAGCGCACTTTGGCACTTTTTATTTCAGTGCTTATGGTAGCGACATCACTTCTTAGCGTGAGTTCGTTTGCGGCTGTACAGTTTCCTGATGTAGCGGACAACAATCCCTACAGAAGCGCAATTTACTCACTGGTAGGAAAGGGTGTTATCAACGGTATAGCACAGGAGGACGGTTCATTCCTCTTTAAGCCCGAGGCAACTATCACAAGAGCAGAATTTGCAAAGATGATAGCTGTGGCAATTACAGGCAATGCGGCTCTTACCGAAACAACAGCAAAATTTCCCGATGTAGCTGAAAACCACTGGGCAAACAAATATATTGCCTATGCAGTTAAAGCGGGTATCATCAATGGTCGTGACGACGGTACATTCAGACCTGAGAACCCTGTTACATACGGCGAAGCTATTAAGATGGTAGTTTGTGCCAAGGGTTATGGTTCACTCTACAAGCAGAACGAAGGCGAAGCATGGTATCAGGGCTACATCAGGGTAGCAAATGATGTTAACCTTACCAAGAATGCAGTTGCTCTCGGTACTGCGGAAGCTCCCAGAGGAATGGTAGCACAGCTTATCTACAATATGGATTATGCCAAGAATGTAAACACCGGCAATATAGGCGGCGGTGCTGATATAGATCTTGGCGAAGATGATGATTACGAAGAAGAAAGCGGTGCAGTAACCGCAGTATTCGAAAATTCTCTCACAGGAGAAAATTACGGTCTTAACAAATTCCAGATTATGGTAGACGAAGTTGTGTACAACCTTGAAGGTGGTCTCAGTGTAGATCAGTTCTATGACTATCTCGGTGTAACGATTGATTTCGAATACTATGAAGAAGGCAGCAAGAATGTTATTACCAAGGTTACCGATTGGGGCGTTAACGATGTTCTTACCATAAGAAGTGAGGATATCGACAGCGTTTCTTCCGATGTAATCGAATACTACAAGGACGAAAATGCAAATAAGGTTTCCGAAGCTAAGCTTTCCAATAACCTCTATGTAATATACAACGGTCAGGGTGTTTCCCAGAGAGATATCACATCAGACTTTATCGAAGAATATTTTGATATCGAATGCGGTGAAATCAGACTGGAAAACAACGATGGCGGTAAGGATTACGAAATAGCTTACATTACAAATTACGAAACATATTTCGTAACAGGAAGAACAGTAAACAAGGATATCTATAAGTTTACCGATGCTTACAAGTCCAAGAGTGTGGAACTTGAAAATGACGATGATGACTATATAGTTTACAAGGTTACATCTGCAGGCGGAAACAAGTCAAATTCCACAGTTTCCGGTATCGGAAGCAACAAGGTTGTACTTTCTGTTGCAAAGCCTCTTTCCGATGGCGTTACAGAAGCAATAGTATCCACTGCAACCTTAAAGAATGCAGAAGTTACAGAAATGTCCGGATATGGTGAAGTTTACATCAAGGATTCCAAGGGCGAAGAAAGATATTTCATTTCTGACTATTATATGGATCTTATCGAAAGCGATCCTGCTACATACGAATTTGAAGTTGGCGATGTTGCTACATTCTATCTTGACTATGCAGGACGCATTGTATATATGACAATGGCAGAAAGCACAGAACCCTACGCATATGTACTCGGTTTTGACTCCGGCAGCGGTCTTGACGGTGAAAAGGCTATTATGCTTCTTGCAGTATCCGGCTCCAGCTCAACAAAGGTGACATATCCCATAAAGAGCACTGTTAAGGTTAACGGCTCCACAATGGACGCTTCTTCACTTGAAGCAGTTCTTATGGCAAATGCTGATGTTATCAATGCAAAGTTTGAAAGCAACATAACCAACGGAGAATATGCACAGCTTGTTAAGTTTGCAACAGCAAATGTTAACGGTGAGCCTCACCTTTCCGAAATCTATACAATAGATTACGAAAATCCCTCTTCCGGTTACATTATCCCCGCACCCTTCAATTCCGGTGACGGCAAAGAGGAATTCACT
>JAZQBI010000256.1:0-8576 GCA_045545635.1 Clostridia bacterium
TTGCCGTTGGGGATACCGCCACCGATATCATATACAACCTCACGAAGTGTGGTACCCATGGGAATTTCCACAAGACCTGTGTTGTTTATCTTACCACCTACTGCAAATACCTTTGTACCTGCACTCTTTTCTGTACCGATTGACTTAAACCACTCGGCACCATTATTGATTATAGCGGTTATATTAGCATAGGTTTCAACATTATTGAGAAGTGTGGGCTTGCCAAAGAGACCTTTAACTGCAGGGAATGGAGGTCTGGGTCTAGGCTCGCCTCTGTGACCTTCGATAGAAGTGATAAGGGCTGTCTCTTCACCGCATACAAATGCACCGGCACCAAGACGGAGTTCCATATCAAAGGAGAAATCTGTTCCGAAAATGTTTTTACCAAGGAGACCGTATTCTCTTGCCTGTCCTATAGCAATATTAAGTCTGTTAACTGCGATAGGATACTCGGCACGGATATAAACATAACCCTGATCTGCACCTACTGCATAAGCGGCAATTGCCATAGCCTCAATAAGAGCATGGGGATCGCCTTCAAGGATACTTCTGTCCATAAATGCACCGGGGTCACCTTCATCGGCATTACAAGCAACAAACTTCTTATCGCTTACAGAGTTTGCAGTAAACTGCCACTTGAGACCTGTGGGGAAGCCACCGCCGCCTCTACCGCGAAGTCCGGATTCCTTAACAACATCAATAACTTCCTGAGGCTTCATCTCTGTAAGAACCTTACCAAGTGCAGTGTAACCGCCAAATGCTATATATTCGTCAATAGCTTCGGGATTGATAACACCGCAGTTCTTAAGAGCTATACGCTGCTGCTTCTTGTAGAAGTCAACTTCGTTAAGGGATTTGATGTTGTTTTCGTCAACAACTGTTTCTTTGTAAAGAAGTCTTTTTACTATTCTGCCCTTTAAGAGATGCTCAGAAACGATTTCTTCAACATCGTCAACAGTAACCATACTGTAAAAAGCACCTTCGGGATATACAATAACGATGGGGCCCAAAGCACAAAGACCGAAGCAACCGGTTCTTATAACTTTGATTTCCTCTGAAAGTCCATTTTCTGCAAGGCAGTTTTCAAATTTGGTGATAATCTTTTCACTTCCGGAAGAAGTACATCCGGTACCGCCGCAAACAAGGACGTGAGCTCTTGCTAATTCCATTTAAAAATACCTCCTTATTTAGTAACGGTGTATTCTGCAACAACCTTGCCGTTTACGATTGTTTCGCTTACAATCTTGGCAACCTTGTCTGCAGTCATATTAACATAGGTAATCTTTTCGTTACCCGGCATATACACTTCAACAATAGGCTCTAACTTGCAGAGACCTATGCAACCTGTCTGTGTTACAAAAACACTCTCAGAGAGGTTTCTCTTCTCAATTTCATCCATAAGAGCCTTAAGAACAGGTCTTGCACCGGCAGCGATACCGCAGGTAGCCATACCTACAACTACACGGATACCGTTCTCATCTTCTTTTCTGAGGTTGATTTTTGCCAATGTTTTATTTCTTATTTCTTCTAACTGGGATAAGCTTTTCATTACACAGCACCTCCATATAAATTTTTTGTTTGCTCGTTTATATACCCTTCTATCCATTGGAGAACATCAGGTTCCTTTAGGGGAACTTCACTACCCAGTACTCCGCGGATATCCGATGTAGAAAATACAAACTCCTCATCGTTAAATTTATGGGTATATACATAATCAATCTGATCGTTGCCGCCTATAAGCACCGTCATTGTAGATGCCATATCGCCAAGCGGCTGGCGGTCTATGCTGTCATAAACAAAGATTGCTTTAACTTTTGTGCCAACACCGACCTGTGAAGAAATCTCCAGATCGCCGCCGGTCTGCTGGCAGGCATTTTTTAAAAGAGAAAGACCAAGTCCAACCTTGCGGGTTGTTCTGGTGGTTCTGAAGGGACTCATTACATCCTTCAGGAATTCTTCGTCCATACCACAGCCGTTGTCATTAATTTCGATAGTGAGAAGATTCTCTGCAATATTCTCGCAGACTTTAATCTCAACAACCGTAGCACCGGCCTTGGTGGAGTTCTGAACTATATCCAATATGTGCAAAGACAATTCTGTCATAGCTTATCAGTCAGCATACTTTGCAAGAATTGTTTCTACATCGTCAACGGTAAGTCTTCCGTACACTTCCTCGTTAACTGTAAGTACGGGAGCAAGACCGCAGGCACCGATACATCTTGTAGCTTCCAAAGAGAATTTACCGTCGGGAGTACACTCGCCAACATCTATACCGAGCTTTTCTTTGATCTTATTGATGATATCACCGCTGCCCTTAACATAACAAGCAGTACCAAGGCACACACCAATGTGGTACTTACCCTTGGGATTGATGGTGAACTGTGTGTAGAATGTTACTACACCGTAAATCTCTGACATCGGTACATCAAGACCGTCCGATATCTTCTGCTGTACTTCAATGGGGAGATAGCCAAAAATTCCCTGAGCTTCATGAAGAACGGGGATAAGTGCACCATCTGTGCCCTTGTATTTGGCAATAACCGCCTGAAGCTTCTCGTCTTGTTCTACTGTGCTTACAAAAGCCGGAGCTTTAGTTTCGCTCATTAGTCAAACCTCCTCTAAAAAATAATATGTTAATTATATATAATATAATAAATAACCAAAAATAATAATAACACATTTCGTCAAGAAATGCTATGGTTTTGTAAATAACTTCAAAAATTCGTCAAAACACACAAAAATCAAGCTTATTTTTGTCTTAAATAGTCAATGATTTCGCTGTGTGAAACCGATTTGATCTCAAAGAAATGTTTTCTCTCACTGATATCCCACAAAAAGTGTGCATCGGAATTGTGAAGAACTTTTCCTGACAAGGAATGCTTAGTAATAAAGTCCTGCGATTTTTCCGGAAATTTCAGTTCAAATACAGAGAACTTAAGCTCCGGAGGAATAAATCCAAGGTTGGAAATTACACTGTATGAGCTCTTGTCAATATGAGCCGGAATGCACACTCCCCCAATAGCCCTGACTGCATCAACCGCCTCATTTAAAGTCAGGGAGGTTGCCGTAGAAAGAAGATGCGGCACTTCTCTTACGACATTATCCTCTGCATCCATAACAAACTGCCGCCCGAAAATATCGGGGCGGTTTTTTATACGCGGAAGCTTTTTTTGTACATACTCATCAAGCTCCTCAGCACTGTCGGGGCTTTCAAAAAGAGCCACAAGATGCACATCCTCCGATGTTTCTATCTCCATTCCGGGAATTACCGTAAGCCCTGCGGCTTTTCCACACTCGAAACAGGCCCTCACATTTGCGGCACTGTTATGGTCAGTAATTGCAATAGCATCAAGGCCTTTAAGTATAGACATATTGACAATATTGTTGGGTGTCATATCGTCATCCCCACAGGGAGAAAGAAGTGTGTGTATATGGAAATCGTAATAGCATTTGCTCATATGTATTTACCGACTTCCACACAAAGTTCATAGGATGTCATTGGGGATTTTAAAATAGTAACCCCCTCCTCTTCAGCCTTACTGAGTACATCATCACCCACTATCATATCCTGAGCAATAATTATTGCAGAAAGCTCTGTGAGAACCGCTATCGCGACTATGTTAATATTGACCTGAACCGTAATCCAGAGATTTTTCTCCTCAATATTTGACATGCAATGGCTCAATAAATCCGAACAGTAGCATCCCGCTATTTCCTTAGCTGTATTTCCCTCAGCCAAAACCTCAAGGGACAGTTTATCGATTAATTCCGAAACTTTCATAGCTTGCTCACCTCACTGAAAATCCTGTAAATCAATATCATTTGCCTGTCTTGCAAATTCCAGAACACGCTCTTTGAACTTGACAATACAAGCATTTTCACTGGTATAACCAAGAACAATATCCTCCGCAAGAGCCCGGCATGACGGTGAGCCGCAAGAACCACAATCCAACTTTGGAAGGTTGTTCCACAATTCTTCAATTCTTGCAAGCTTCTGCATTGCTACTGCAATATCATCATCGAGATTGAGCTTGCCCGTAAACGGAAGCTCCATTTCCCATCTGATATCACAATTCTTATCCAGATATTCATTGGCACCGGGGACATCTTCCTGACGCATTGCAAGAGTTTTAATCCTTCTTTTTGCAACAAAGCAATTCTCCACGTTAAGAGGTCCTCCAACACATCCTCCGGGGCACGCAAGAAGCTCGGCAAAGGTAACATCCTTTAGCCTGTTATTCTCAATTTCTTCCAGAATATTGAGCACATTATGTATTCCGTCTACCGCTATGTAGCTCTTATTTCCGGTTGCTTTGGCTTCTCCGCCGCTGTTTGCCCAGCAAACGCCCCTGAAGCTTGCTTTTGCAAGGGGAAGTCCGTCATTGCTTTTTATAAACGGAAGTACTTTAAGATACACATCCTTTATGGATATAGCACCGTCAATGTTGCTGTTTTCTATTCCTATGGGATACTGAGCACAGGTAGCTTTTGCAGCGCAGGGAGTTATGAAAAATACTCCGATTTGTTCAGGCTTGTATCCCGTCTTTTTTACCGCTTCCTCACGGGCGAGTCTGCCTGCAAGCTGCATTGGTGAAATAACAGGCAGGATGTTATCTATAAGACTTGGAAATCTTGTAGAAATCAGTTTTACTACTGCCGGACAAGCGGAGCTTATGACAGGAAGCTCAATTTCTCCTTTTTCCATAAGTTTTTTTGATTCATTTGTGACAATTTCAGCCGCAAGGGCAACCTCAAAGACATCATCAAAGCCGACTTTAAGAAGCGAGTTCAAAATGCTGTTAATGTCGCTTGCCTCGGAAAATTGTCCATAAAAGGTTGGTGCCGGCAGGGCTATATTGTATCTGAATTCTTTAAGCCTTTCAAAGGAATCTGTTATGGCTTTTTTTGCATGATAAGGACAAACACGAATACATTCACCGCAGTCTATACAGCGGTCTTTGAGAATCTTTGCCTTGCCCTTACGCACACGAATAGCCTGAGTAGGACAAGATTTTATACAATTGGTACAGCCGTGACACTGGTCCTTATCAAGCTGAACGGAATGTCTTATATCTTTCAAAAATAAAACCTCCTTTACTGCACTGGTAATGTGATTAAATATTCACTATCATTTCTACAGTTGTTCCTACGCCGACAGTTGAATCAATATTGAAATAGTCGGTGTATTTTTTCATATTCGGAAGTCCCATACCTGCTCCAAATCCCAACTGCCGTACCTCTTCGGTGGCAGTGGAATATCCTTCGGTCATTGCAAGGTTGATATTCCCGATTCCGGGACCGCGATCCCTTAAAAACATATGTATTTTCTCTTTGTTAATTATTACATCTATAACGCCGCCATCAGCGTGAATAACCATATTGATTTCGCCCTCATACATAGCTATTGTCGCACGACGAATAACCTTGGGATTTATTCCAAGCTGAGTAAGAACTTTTTTTAAATTTCTTGAAGCCTCTCCTGCTACTGTGAAATCTTCACCGTTTACCTTGTAACTTACTTTGTAGTCATTCATAATATTTCACCTATTCCTTGCAGAGACCTTTGGTGTAGAGTATACCGCTGGCATAATACATTGTCAGTTCCGTTGTCATTATTACAATGCCGGCATCTCTGGCAAGGTCCAGTATCTCATCTGTTGGAGTTTTGCCGCGAACAAATACAATTGCTTTCATATCCATCATCTCTGCAGTGCGGACAACCTGTGGATTAATAAGTCCGCTGAGAAGAAGAGACTGATCCTCTACAAATGCAAGCACATCGCTCATAAGATCACAAGCAAATGCAGAATAAACCTCCTTATCCAAACCATCCTCCACTGCCAGAACTTCTGCAGACAGAGCCTCTTTCACTTCGCTGAGTTTCATAAAAAAGCCTCCTTGTTTATTTATTCTTCAAAATACGCAAAGTATTTTACATTGCTTTTTCCCGGAAAGAAAAATTCGTACAATTCCACCAGATAATCATCCGTCATACTTGCTATATAATCAATTACAATACGATTTTTGTCTGTTTCAAGATAATCCTCCACACAGTAATATTTTCGTGCGGAATTTATGTAATCTATATGTTGCGTAAAAATCGGAGAACTGCTGTTGCCGTCACTTAAATCAGATAAAAGCTTGTAATAAAGCTTTTCAAACATAGGTGCTAGCGTTTCCTTCTGCAGTGAAGCCACCTTTTCACTGTAATATATATTATCGTAATTCTCTTTTTTTGCATCACGAAGATTGGCAAAGCACTCTTCATCCATAGCTATATAATCCTTATCAAGACTGTTTTCTATAACATTGACAACCATGTTGTTTATTATAGCAGCATTGAAATTTCCAAGTGTGGAATTGTTAAATACAGAATAGCTGTCTATAAGTCCGGTTTTGATGGCGTCCTGTCTGTCTTTGCCTATATATGCAATGAGATCACTAATTCTGACAACACATCCCTCCAAGGTGGATGGCATAATGGAGTTGGCATATTTTTTGTCTGTGTAACACTTTTTATACATAGTGTCAAACTCTTCAAAATCGCTGACATTCCATGGAACATACTTCATCATTTCTGTTTCGCCGTTATGACACAAGACACCATCAAGTGTCTGCAAGCTGATATTGTAGCAGAAAACTTCATCAAGCACCCTAACACTTTGCACATTATGTAAAAAATGAGTCCCTGTCTTTTCCATACTTATAATGTCAAGAAATTTTTCACCTGCATGACCAAAAGGAGTGTGTCCGATATCATGCCCCAGAGCAATTGCCTCAATAAGATCGGTATCGAGTCCAAGCATTCTCCCAATGTTTCGTGCGATACGGGATACAAGCTGAACATGAAGAGCACGTCTTGTAATATCATCATTTTTGTAAAGTGAGAAAACTTGCGTTTTGTCTCCGTATCTGTTATAATACGGGCAATGCAGAATTTTTTCTGCATCACGAACAAAAGCAGGTCTCCAGAGAGTAGCCTTGTCCTGACTCTTTCGTCTTATTGCACCATCTTCCAGAATAAAACGGTCTCCTATTCTGCTTTTAATTTTTTCGAGGGTTTCCTTGCTTAGATTTTTGTATGCGGACAAATGCTCTCACCTCACCTTATGACTATGCTGTTTATATTATAACATATGATTCCCTCTATTGGCAATACTTTTTAGAAAGGATTGATTACTCTTGAAATATATGAGTATAGCTTTGGATGAAGCGAAAAAAGCTTATGCGGAAGATGAAGTACCGGTTGGCTGTGTAATTACGTCTAACAGTAAAATCATCGCTCAGTCTCACAACACATCCACAAAGCAGAAGAATGCCCTGTGTCACGCAGAAATAAATGCTATAAACGATGCCATAGCACATCTTGGGACAAAGGAACTTAACGACTGTGATTTGTATGTAACCCTTGAGCCTTGCCCTATGTGTGCAGGAGCTATAATAAACTCAAAAATTAAGAGGGTTTACATAGGTGCAATGGAGCCAAAAAGCGGTTGTTTCGGTTCTGTGGCTGATTTCTGTTCTGTGGGATTTAATCATCGCCCTGAAGTTTACTACGGCATAAACGAAGATGAATGCAAAAAAATTCTTGTTGATTTTTTTAAAAATAAAAGATAAAGTAAAAGAGACACTGCATTTTGCAATGTCTCTTTTGGCGCGCCGCAGAGAATTCGAATCCCTGACCTTCTGATCCGTAGTGATTGTCCTGGCGGACAATCAAATCATATGTAATTAAAACGTGTATTTTCAAAGGTTTCAAACAAACAACACGGTAATTCAATCTCATTCTGAACTACTGATTTCTTGCTTTAATAATTATATATTATACGTATATTTAAGTCAATAAAATTATTTGTTTTCTGTCATTTGAACAAGTTTGTAGAAACTTGTTCTTTTTGTTTCTGTAAGTTCCATTGCGGTTTTTGCCGTGATTTTTCCGTCTTTCCAATCCGTATATACCTTTTTCCAATTGTCGGGATATGTGAGTGCGGGACGTCCTAATTTCTTGCCGTGTTTCTTTGCAGCCTCAATGCCTTCCGCCTGTCTTGCTTTTATTGTTTTTCTTTCCTGTTCTGCAATCGTGCCGAGTACCTCAATCAAAATGTTGTTTACCATTTCAAAAACCCATTCTTGCCCTTGTGGCAAATCCATCATTGTTGTAGGTAAGTCAATCACTTTCAAACGTATGCCGTTGTCCTTAAAGAACTGCAACTCATTTTTAATGTCCGTTTTGTTTCTTGATAGACGGTCAAGGGATTTAATAATAAGTGTATCACCCTTGCGGAGCATTGCATTTTTTAATGCGGTGTAGCCTGTCCTGTTCAAGTCCTTGCCACTTTCCTTGTCGGTGATAATGTCCCACTCGTCTGCTCCAAGAGCCTTAAAAGCCTCAATCTGTCTGTCAAGGTTTTGTTCCTTGCTTGACACCCTTGCATAATAGTATGTTCTACTTATCATTATAAGAATCCTCCACCAAACCTTTTTTTAAATAGTGTTTAAGCCACCTTATTTTTTGAATCGCTCTTTCATCATTCTTCAAACATTTAATTATTCTTTCAATGTCATCAAAACATCTT
>JAZQBI010000257.1:0-2196 GCA_045545635.1 Clostridia bacterium
AATCACTGGTTTTAGGATATCGCATAGCCAGTCTGTGGAGCTCCCTCTGTTACACTCCACAAGGCGGAATACCTTGTCAGTGAACGCCAACAGATTCTTCTGTGAAGGTGTGAGCAGTAGTTTGCTGCCCGTTCTTTTGACATTCCATCCTAAGAAGTCAAACCCACAGTCTATGTGGGTGACTACTGTTTTCTCACTGGATAGGTGAAGGCCTCTTTCTGCCATGAAGGTTTCAACTGCTGTCAACACGCGGCTTTTTAGCAAGTCCGGATTTGAACCAATGATGACAAAGTCATCCGCATATCGAACAAATTGTACACTGTTGCAAAATTCCTTTGCCAGCATGATCTCCAAGCCGTCCAGAACCATATTGCAGATGGTTGGTGATATGCAACTACCTTGCGGAATGCCTGCATTAGTGGGATACAAAAGGTCGTCTTGTACAAACCCACATTTCAGAAATTTAAAGAGGATCTTCTTGTCCATTGGAATACGTTTCATAATCCATTCGTGGTTGATGTTATCAAAGCAGGACTGTATGTCGCACTCTAATATCCATTCCGGTTGCTCCGGTGCTGACAATATTTCTATGCACTGCATCATCGCTTGTCGAGTACTTCTGCCTGTCCGAAATCCATACGAATGGGGATCTCCTACTACCTCTGCAATTGGCTCCAGGGCAAGCTTGTACAAGGTTTGCATCGCCCGATCTCTCACAGTTGGTATACTCAGTGGTCGCATTTTTCCATTCGGCTTCGATACTTCTATCCGGCGTAGCGGCTTTGAGGAATATCCTCGCCTTTGCAAGAACATCAAGAGTTCCCATTTCTCTTCCGGGGTCATGTCCTTACCAATAATGCCATCGACCCCGGGGGTCACTTTTCCTTTGCTGGTAGTGACAGTTCTTACAGATAATGCTTTAGCATAGAAGGAATGGATCATCCTATGCTGTAAAAACTCAGCTTTGTCAAACTCATCATTTGCCCAGGCTTTAGAAATGCGCCTTTGCAGCTTTATAACACAGGCCTCTGCCTTGCGGAAGTCAATGTCCTCCCACCGGCAGACCCGGTCAGAGGCAGCACACTTTTTATCGTTCATTTTGCTTGCTCCTTTCTAAAGTTCTACAAAAGCTACATCTTGCTAATAGACTTATTGAGCCTGCAGTTACAATAACCATTGTAAATCGTGCACGCAGGCAGTTGGGGTTATATTGGATTAGTCGGGGGCCGTGCTCTCTTGTGAAGCATCTTCGGTCACCCCCTTTTTTGTTTTGAGCGAAGCCTTGATTTCCTTGACTATGGTGTCATAGCACTCTATTGCAAAATCTCGAGCTTGATTTTGATTAATTATTATTTGTGTCATAAAGAGATACACCTTTCTTGTCAAAATGTTTGCGTAAAGAACTTAAGATGTTCTTTAATTGTTACCAATGCTTATTGACAACAGCAGTATATTAAATTAAAATGTAAAAAGATAGACAACAAATAAATACACTTTTGAACGGTTATTCAAATTTATGTAGCGGAGATAACAACATGAAATATAATCGAAAGAGAATAGGTGAAAGAATAAAAGCTGCCAGAAAGGAAGTAGGATACAGTCAAGGGGAACTGGCAGAAAAATTAGGGTTGTCCTTAGATTCTCGGCAGGTGGTTGGTAAATGGGAGAAAGGGGAAAAACTTCCGCACTTCGAACTATTACTTAAGATGTGCGAAGTGTTTGGATGTGAGCTCGGTTACTTGTTGTGTGAATACGATTGCAAGACAAGAGTGGCAGCGGATGTTACAAAGGTCACGGGGCTATCGGAGGATGCAGCTAATCGATTGATCTCAATTAATCAATCCCCCATTAGTGGTGCAATAGAGACACTGAGTAAACTAATAATGCATGAGGAGTTTGGGAAACTTTTGCGAGCAATGCACTTACACATCTTTGACTTTAACAACAACCGTTTTAGGATGGATCCACAAATGGCCCGAGAGATTGCATCGTATATGAAATGCAGTACAACCGATGTCACGGATTACATGGAGTCATCCTCAAGAGGGTTGATAGAAACCAGTTTTAGACAGATTATAATGGAACTCAAATAAAAAACCGGAGTCGAGTGAATAAACACTCGGCCGTTGACTTTTCATGAAGGGTGCTTGTTATAGAATTAATTTTGTGGTAATATATAGGCACAAGGCATATGTA
>JAZQBI010000258.1:0-4870 GCA_045545635.1 Clostridia bacterium
TAAGCTCGGTATCTATCCCTGCCTTATCTTTATAGGTGTAGGTGCTATGACAGACTTCGCTCCCCTTATTGCAAACCCCAAGAGCCTTCTCCTTGGTGCGGCAGCTCAGATAGGTATATTTGCTACCTTTATCGGTGCATACTATCTTGGATTCACCCCTACACAGGCAGGCTCTATCGGTATCATTGGCGGTGCGGACGGCCCCACAGCCATCTTCCTTACAAGCAAGCTTGCTCCCGAACTTTTAGGACCTATTGCGGTTGCAGCATATTCCTATATGGCACTTGTCCCCGTAATTCAGCCTCCTATAATGAAGCTCCTCACTACCAAGAAGGAAAGACAGATTGTTATGAAAGAGCTTCGCCCTGTTTCCAAAACGGAAAAAATTGTATTCCCCATAGTTACAACAATCTTTATTGCACTTCTTGTACCTTCTGCAGCTCCTCTCGTAGGATGTCTTATGCTCGGTAACCTTCTTAAGGAAAGCGGTGTATGCGAAAGACTTTCCAAGACAGTTCAGAATGAGCTTATGAATATCGTTACAATATTCCTTGGTGTATCCGTTGGTGCTACAGCTACCGCATCCACCTTCATCAGCCTTGAAACTATCAAGATTATCGTTATGGGTGTTGTTGCATTCGGTGTGGCTACAGCTTGCGGTGTACTCCTTGCAAAGTTTATGAACCTGTTCTTGAAGAACAAAATCAATCCCCTTATCGGTTCTGCAGGTGTTTCTGCTGTTCCTATGGCGGCAAGAGTTTCTCAGTCGGTTGGTCAGAAGGAGAATCCATCCAACTTCCTGCTTATGCACGCTATGGGCCCCAATGTGGCAGGCGTTATCGGTTCTGCAATAGCAGCCGGTGCACTTCTTGCACTTCTTGGTTAATTAAGTGGAGGAATTTGATATGGCAAAATTATATATTACAGATACCATATTAAGAGATGCTCATCAGTCTCAGGCAAAGACAAGAATGAAAATAGAGGATATGATTCCTGCCCTCGAGCAGCTCGACAAAATCGGCTACTGGTCGGTTGAGTGCTGGGGTGGTGCTACCTTTGATGCCTGCATGAGATTTCTTAACGAAGACCCCTGGGAAAGACTTCGTACCATCAAGGCTCACATGCCCAATACCAAACTCCAGATGCTCTTCCGCGGACAGAACATTTTGGGTTACAAGCACTATGCAGACGATGTTGTAGAAGCTTTCTGCAAAAAGTCTATAGAAAACGGTATTGATGTTGTAAGAGTTTTTGATGCTCTAAACGATCCCAGAAACCTTGAGGCGGCTATTAAGTATGTCAAGGAGTACGGCGGTATGTGCGAGGCGGCTATAAGCTACACCACAAGCCCTGTTCATAACGAAGACTACTTTGTAAAGCTTGCTTCTCAGCTAGAAAAAATGGGTGCAGATACCATCTGTATCAAGGATATGGCAAACCTTCTTCTTCCCTACGATGCATACAGCCTCGTAAAGAAGCTTAAGGAGAATGTTTCCGTTCCCATTCATCTACACACACACAACACTGCAGGTACCGGCGATATGACAAACCTTATGGCGGCTCAGGCAGGTGTAGACATAGTAGACTGTGCACTTTCCCCCTTGGCAAACGGCACAAGTAACCCTGCAACAGAATCCCTTGTTGCAGCGCTTAAGGGCACAGACAGAGATACAGGTCTTGATCTTGAGGAGCTTTCCAAGGCGGCTGCACACTTCCGTGGCGTAGCAAAGGACCTTACACAGAGGGGCGACCTTGATGCCAAGGTTCTTGGCGTTGACGGTAACACACTTCTCTATCAGGTTCCCGGAGGTATGCTTTCAAATCTTATGGGACAGCTCAAGGACAACGGTGCAGAGGACAGACTTTATGAGGTTCTGGAAGAAGTTCCCAGAGTTCGTAAGGACTTCGGATATCCTCCTCTTGTAACTCCTACAAGTCAGATTGTAGGTACTCAGGCGGTTCTCAATGTTCTTCTTGGGGAAAGATACAAGATGATTACCAAAGAGTCCAAGGGACTTCTTAAGGGTGAATACGGCACTCTTCCTGCAGAGGTTAATGAGGAAATCCGCAAGAAGGCAATAGGTGACGAAGAGGTTATTACTGTTCGTCCTGCAGACCTTCTGGAAGCAGAGCTTCCCAAGTACACCGAGGAAGCAGGAGACCTTGCAAAATGCGAAGAGGATGTATTATCCTATGCACTTTTCCCGCAGGTTGCAAAGACATTCCTTGAAAAGAGAAATAACAAAGGTAAAGAACGCACAATAAATGTGTATGTTTAATTAGAACATATAGGGGGTGTAAAAAAATTCGCAGGAATTTTTTACATCCCCTCATTGTGATATGGAGGTACGAGATATGGCAGATTATATTATAAGAGCGGCGGCAGATGACGGCAGCATAAGAGCTTTTGCCTGCATAACCAAGGACACCGTGAACGAAGCATTCAATCATCACAAGACATCCCCCGTGGCAACTGCGGCACTGGGTAGAACCCTCACTGCGGCGGCAATGATGGGTGCTATGCTAAAAGGCGAAAATGATACAGTAAGCATACAGCTTACAGGTTCAGGCCCACTGGGAAGAGTTCTTGCGGTGTCGGATTCCTCCTCCAATGTGAGAGGGTATGTGGATAATCCCCGTGTGGATATGCCCCTTAACTCAAACGGCAAGCTCAATGTAGGTGCCGCTGTCGGTGTGGACGGATTCCTTACCGTAATAAATGATATAGGACTAAAAGAGCCGTATATCGGCAAAATCCCTCTTGTATCCGGTGAAGTGGGAGACGACCTGACTAAATATTTTGCCGTATCCGAACAGGTTCCCTCGGCAGTGGGACTGGGTGTATTGGTAGATAAGGACTACACTGTAAAGACATCAGGCGGGTTTATCATTCAGGTTATGCCCGAGGCAACGGAGGATGATATAACAAGATTGGAAACTAACCTTAGTGCCGTTAAATCCGTAACCGCACTTTTTGAAGAGGGAAAAGCTCCCGAGGATATCCTTAAGCTTCTGCTTTTTGGGTTTGAATATCACATTACCGATAAGACAGACACGGCATACAAATGCAACTGCTCAAGAGAAAGAGTGGAAAGAGCACTTATGTCTATTGGAGAAGAGGAGCTTACAAAAATTATAGAGGAAGACGGACAAACGGAGCTTTCCTGCCAATTCTGCAGCAAAAAATACAACTTTGACGAAAGTGAACTCAAAAAGCTTGCAGAGGAGATAAAAAAATGATAAAGTCGTGTCTTTTTGATCTGGACGGTACACTTTTGGATACTCTTACAACCATAGCCTACTACGGCAATTATGCCCTTGACAAGCACGGCTTTGAAACGGCAGAGATATCCTGCTATAAGAATTTTGCAGGAAACGGTGCTGTAAAGCTTTGTGAAAGGATGCTGAAATTCAGTAATTCATATTCGCAGGAGTCCTTTGATAAGGTGTATAGATGCTATATGGATGCCTATGATGCCAATCCTACATATCTTACAAAGCCCTATGACGGAATTGTGGAAATGCTTGCAAGTCTCAAGCAAAAGGGAATTAAGGTGGGGGTAATTTCAAATAAGCCTGATTTTGCAGCAAGATCGGTAGTAAATGCCTTTCTTCCAAAGGAGCTTGTGGATGATGTTCAGGGACAGATTGACGGAATTCCTGTAAAACCCGATATTTCCGGACCTATGCAGGTACTTTCCCGTATGGGTGTGAAGCCTTGCGAAACAGCTTTTATAGGAGACAGCGGTGTGGATATGCAGACAGGCAAAAATCTGGGAAGCTTTTCCATTGGCATTTCCTGGGGATTTCGCTCTGCAGAGGAGCTTACGAAAAACGGTGCAGATTGCATAGTTTCGCAGCCAATGGAGATAATAAAGGTGCTGGATGAGGCTAGTTTTTAAGCAGTAAAAAAATTTTTGAAATTTTTTACAAAAAGGTATTGACATTTAAGAGAAAACGAGTTATACTATCATAGTCGCGATTGCGATATAGCATTCGGGAGCTTAGCTCAGCTGGGAGAGCATCTGCCTTACAAGCAGAGGGTCACAGGTTCGAGCCCTGTAGCTCCCACCAAGTACGGCCGAGTAGTTCAGCTGGTTAGAATGCCAGCCTGTCACGCTGGAGGTCGAGGGTTCGAGCCCCTTCTCGGTCGCCATAGTTCTACTGCTTTGAGTTATCAAGGCAGTAGAACGAACATTTGTTAAGTGTCTTTGGAATGCCTCTGTAGCTCAGTCGGTAGAGCAGGGGACTGAAAATCCCCGTGTCGGTGGTTCGATTCCGCCCGGAGGCACCATAGTTACACTTTTTATGCGGGAGTGGCTCAGTGGTAGAGCGTCACCTTGCCAAGGTGAACGTCGCGAGTTGGAATCTCGTCTTCCGCTCCACTATCAAGAGACGCAAACTGCGTCTCTTGATTTGCCAAAAATAAATATTCGGAATATTATCGCAAGATACCGAATATTTAATATATATGAACGGCGCCATGGCCAAGTGGTAAGGCACAGGTCTGCAACACCTTTATTCCCCAGTTCAAATCTGGGTGGCGCCTCCAGAAAAAAAGACTTGTTTCGACAAGTCGTTTTTTCAATGAAATTTGCCTGCGGCAAGTGAAATAGCTCCGCTATGAAATACACTTCGTGTATGAAATATTGCTACGCAATATGAAAAGGCAAATTTTATTTCACATTTTTCTGAAAGAAAAATATTTCATAATCCGTCAGGATTATTTCATATCGAACGAAGTGAGATATTTCATTTAATGTCAAATATCTTTACGATTCAGCTTTTCCACAAGGGATTGTAAAAAAGTCCCTAAAGCAGACAAAGATCTCACTTGTTGAGGTCTTTGTTTTGTTTTAGTAGGCGAAAT
>JAZQBI010000259.1:0-2195 GCA_045545635.1 Clostridia bacterium
TGTCCTTCAAATAATTTCAAAGACTCCAACGCATCTGCAACAGTATACACAGGCACATACTGCTGATAGCCGGAACGTTCTGCCTTTCTGTTCTGCCATTCCGCTTCCTGTTCCTGAATATGAGCTGAATCCTGAAGGATAATATTACAAAGTCTGTGTGTTGCTTCTGTGCAATACACGGGACCTGAGTAACCTTTTGCAACCATTGCCGGAATCATTCCTGAATGGTCTATATGTGCATGAGTAAGACAAATCGCATCAATTTCAGACAGAGCAACAGGCAATTCGCAGTTTTCGTATGTATCGCCGCCTTGTTCCATGCCACAGTCAATAAGGATATGCCTTCCGCAAGCCTCAAGCAAGGTGCAAGAGCCTGTAACCTCATGAGCTGCTCCTATAAATGTTAATTTCATATTCACTTACTCCTCTCATGTTTTATTTAATAGTTATAAGTTTTGTCCTCTTTCAGAAGAATACTTTCATCTGTTTTAAGAAGTATACTTCCTACTATCTCCACAACTTCCCTATCGTCTGCTTTTCTTATGTATGTACAACCACAAGACTCACACTCTATCGGTTGATAATCCGCTTTATAAGCTATTCCGCATTTTTCACATATATAAATCATCACTCTGCTCCATTATTCTTCTCATATCTTTTTCTGAATTTATTGATATGCGATTCGTAATAAGAATATAGTTCATCGAGAGGCAGCCAGATTTCTGCCTCTTCAATCCTTGAGCACACATTATTTATGATAATTTCTTTTTGTGGTTTTCCGGGTGCTCTACCATTTTTTCTCCAGAGCTTCTCGTATTCTTCATAGAGCCATCCGTTAATTTTTTCTTTTTGACTATTTTTAAGATGCAGGAATTTCTTATTTGTCTGAAGCAGCTTACCATTTATCATCAAGTGATTTTTCATATTCACATTTCTCCTTATGAAATAAGCCAGTTAATCAAGTTAATCGACTTTATGCCTTCATACGAATTTTCAAGTCCGGTATCAAGTGAGAGAACTATTTTTTCATAGTTATCCTTTATCTTCTGCAATGGATCAAGCTCGCGTTTTCTAACATCTTCGCTTGTCATTGTTTCTGTCACCTGAACATATATCTTATCATCGGCTTTTGTAGCAATGAAATCAACCTCTTTTGAATCCACCTTGCCGACTGCAACATCATATCCACGGCGTATAAGTTCAAAATAAACTATATTTTCAAGCACGTGCCCTGTATCTCTGTTTCTGAATCCCAAAAGATAATTACGGAACCCAATATCAACAATATAATACTTTCCAAGTGTTCTTAAAAGTTCCTTGCCTTTTATATCAAATCGTTTAATGTCATAGAATACATAAGATTCAAGCAGAGCATTCACATAAGCCTGTACAGTATGAGCACTTGGAGGATTCTTTCTGCTTCCATCTTCAATTAGTCCTTCATTTACAAGAACATTACCAATCGAACTCACAGAAATATTACTGCCTATATTATCAGCAAGGAAGAGTATTATTTTCTTAAGCAAAACGGGATCGGTGATTCTCTTTTGTCCACGTCTGTTTTCTCTTTCCAATATATCTCTGACAACAACAGATGAGTATACACCGTCAAGGAGTATCAACGCTTTTTCCTGGTCGAAGCCAACATCAGCTATAATCGGCATACCGCCAAATCTTGTGTAAGCCTCAAAAACTTCCTTTAATTCATATTTTTCTCCCTGTTTATCAACAGCCTGTTTGCGTGTTCCTCCAAGAGCACTTTTTGTCTCCTTAATTTCAAAATCATAAAAGTACAGAAATTCGCTAAAGGAAAGCGGAAGCATATTTATTTCAATACAACGACCGGACAAGTATGTTGAATACTCTGAGGATAGCAGATGGGAGTTTGAACCCGTCAAATATATATCACAATCAAAGTCAACACGAAACGCGTTGACTGCATCTTCCCACTTTACAATTCTTTGCACTTCATCAAAAAATAAGTACATTCTTTTGTTTGGAATACATCTCTCTTTAACATAATTATAGAACTCTTTTTCTGTCATATCTTTAAACTCAAAGGATTCAAAATTCATTTCTATTATGCACTCATTATCAATCCCTTTTTCTTTAAGATACTTAACCATAAGTTTTAACAAGGACGATTTTCCGCAACGTCTTATACCGGTTATTACTTTAACCGGCTCCATATCACA
>JAZQBI010000260.1:0-10476 GCA_045545635.1 Clostridia bacterium
AAAAGACAGGTGTTCAGATAATCCTCAAAGCTCTTGAAGAACCTGTTAAGCAGATTGCAAAGAATGCAGGACTTGAAGGCTCTGTAATTGTAGACAAGATTAAATCCAGTGAACCCGGCATCGGTTTTAATGCACTTGTAGAAAAATATGTAAATATGGTTGAAGACGGTATTGTTGACCCTGCAAAGGTTACAAGAAGTGCTCTTCAGAACGCTGCGAGTGTTGCAAGTATGGTACTTACAACAGAAAGCATTGTTGCAGACAAGGTTGATCCCAATGCATCCGCAGCTATGCCAGCAGGTGGCGGAATGCCCGGCGGAATGGGAATGTATTAATCCTTATAACACAAATTAATATCTAAAAAGAACTCTGAAACAAGCATTCCTGTTTCAGAGTTCTTTTTGTCATTCTTCTGTTTTTGATATCTCAATACCTAATTCATCCAATTGTTTTACTTCCACCACATCCGGTGCACCACTCATAAGCTCCGATGCATTCTGTACCTTGGGGAATGCGATAACATCCCTTATGGATTCGCATCCGTCTATAAGCATTACCATTCTGTCAAAGCCATATGCCATACCACCGTGCGGAGGTGTACCATACTTAAGTGCTTCCATAAGGAAACCGAACCTTGCCCAGGCATCTTCCTTGCTGAAGCCCAGAACGCTGAACATCTTTTCCTGAAGTTCGGAATTATATATTCTGATACTACCGCCACCTAGTTCAACACCATTTAGTATTATGTCGTATGCTTTGGCATTGACCTTTTCCGGTGCAGTGTCAAGAAGTTCAATATCTTCGTCTTTTGGTGAAGTAAATGGATGGTGCTTTGCAACATATCTGTTTTCTTCTTCATCAAATTCAAGAAGCGGGAAATCGGTAACCCAAAGGAAATTATATTTGTTTTCGTCAATAAGACCGTAACTCTTACCTATTTCCAGACGAAGTGCTCCAAGAGAAGCATAAACTACATCATCCTTGTCTGCAATGATGAAGATAACATCATTTTCCGTGGCATCGGTTGCAGCAAGAATTGAATTCATTTCTTCCTCAGAAAGGAATTTTGCTATTGGCGACTGAATTCCGTCAGGATTTACTTTTATCCAAGCAAGAGCTTTTGCCTTGTACGTCTTTACAAATTCACCCAGAGCATCTATTTTCTTTCTTGTAAGCTGATCTCCCAGATTATTTGCATTTATTGCTCTTACAGAACCACCATTTGCAATAACATCTGTAAACACCTTAAATTCACAATTTTTTACACAGTCTGTTATATTTTTGAGTTCAAGTCCAAATCTGGTATCGGGCTTGTCACATCCGAAACGGTCCATGGCTTCGGAATATGGCATTCTCAGGAAAGGAAGTTCAAGGTCTATACCTTTGATTTCCTTGAAAATTCGTGCCATAAGCTTTTCGTTTACTGAAATAACATCATCCATATCAACAAAGGACATTTCGATGTCAATCTGAGTAAATTCGGGCTGACGGTCAGCACGAAGGTCTTCATCACGGAAGCATTTAACAATCTGATAGTATCTGTCCATACCAGATATCATAAGGAGCTGTTTATAGAGCTGAGGTGACTGTGGGAGAGCATAGAACTTACCATTATGAACACGGCTGGGTACAAGATAGTCTCTTGCCCCCTCGGGGGTACTCTTCTGGAGCATTGGTGTCTCAATTTCCAAAAATCCGTTTTCGTCATAGAAATTACGAACAATTTTTGCAATTTTGCTTCGAAGTATCATCCTTCTCTGCATATCAGGGCGTCTCAAATCAAGATATCTGTATTTGAGTCGAAGTTCTTCTTTTACATCGCTGTTTTCCACTATATAAAATGGCGGGGTAAGACTGGAATCAAGTATTCTTAGTTCAGAAACTGCAATTTCCAGCTCTCCTGTCTTCATATTCTTGTTAACCGAAGAACGCTGAGACACTACCCCCTTCGCAGCCAGAACATATTCACTTCTTACCTTTGCTGCCTTTTCGCAAAGTTCCTTATTATCAATGTCAAATACCAACTGGATAATTCCGGATATATCCCTGAGATTGATAAATATAAGTCCGCCAAGGTCTCTTACCTGATCGGCAAATCCCATTACAATGACTTCCTTACCAATGTCATCCTTGGTAAGATTGCCGCACATATCGGTTCTTTTAAAATCAGTTATTTTTTCAAACATCATATACCTCCGTATATTTTAAATTACATTTTTCGCTATATCAGAAGCGGTGAGTTCAATTTCTTTAGACTCTCCAAGCTTCATATTTTTGAGCATTATTTTTCCATCATTTATCTCATTATCTCCGATTATAAGAGAATACTCACATCCAAGCTTGTTTGCCTGCTTCATCTGAGCTTTTACGCTTCTCTCCAGTTTATCGTAATCAGCACTAATTCCAAGCTTTCTGAGGTCATGCACCAATCGTTGAGCAAAAAAAGCGCTTTCACTTCCGATATTGCCTACAAAAACCTTAATATTATTCTGATTATCTACTTCTATTGCTTGTTTCTCAAGGCAAAGCAATAATCTTTCTATACCTATTGCAAATCCGCATCCCGGTGTTGATGGACCTCCAAGTTGTTCAACAAGACCGTCATAACGGCCACCGCCACATATTGTTGTGTTGGAACTGTCTATATCTGCTGTTATTTCAAACACTGTTTTGGTGTAATAGTCAAGTCCACGCACAATATCCGAATCTATGACAAATGGAATATCCATGTTATTAAGAGAAGCTCTGACTTTAGAAAAATGCTCTGCACATTCGTCACAAAGATAGTCAATAAGCCTTGGTGCATCTTTTATGATATCCTTGCAAATTGATGATTTACAATCAATTATACGCATAGGATTACGTTCATATCTGCTTTTGCATGTTTCACAAAGGTTATCATAGTTTTCTGACAGATACTCCTTGAGCTTTTCATTGTAGGCTTGTCTGCACTTGGGACAGCCTATGCTGTTTATACGAAGTGTAAGGTCTTTTATGCCCAATCTCTCAAAAAGCATAAGAGCAAGCTCAATAATTTCCGCATCAGCACTGTAATGCTGAGTACCAAAATATTCCACACCAAACTGGTGAAACTCTCTCATTCTTCCTGCCTGAGGCTTTTCATATCTGTAACAGCTTATCTGATAGTAAAGCTTTGTCGGCTGAGGATTGTTAAACAGACCATGTTCTATAAAACTTCTTGCAGCTCCTGCCGTACCCTCAGGACGAAGTGTAATACTTCTGTCCCCTTTATCATTAAATGTGTACATTTCCTTTTCGACAACATCCGTCGTATCTCCCACACCACGGGAAAAAAGTTCTGTATGCTCAAAAACAGGTGTGCGGATTTCATTTACACCAAAATCAGCACAGAGTTTTCTTATTACTTCTTCAACATATTGCCATTTGTGAGAATTCTCCGGCAAGATATCAGCCGTTCCCTTTGGCGCCTTGGTTAGCATAGCATTTCCTCCAAAAGTATTTAT
Organism: Clostridia bacterium; assembly: GCA_045545635.1. GTDB lineage: Bacteria > Bacillota > Clostridia > UMGS1810 > UMGS1810 > RGIG8748. The sequence goes on from JAZQBI010000260.1 coordinate 3,486, forward strand.
TAAAATAGTCTATAGTATATTGTACAAAAAACTATAAAGAAAGTCAACCTATAAGTTTGTCGTCATATGTGGCTCTCACACCACCTATAAACTTCGGTCTTGTGCGTGCTGCAGTTACATACGCCTTTCCTATTGTATTGATCTTTAGTCTTACGGGAACTGCAACCTTCTTTAAATGCATACCGATAAGTGTAGAACCAATATCAATTCCTGCATCAGCTTTAATTTCTTCAACGACAATGGGGTCCTTAAAGGTTTTGTATGCCTCCGTTGCAAAGGAACCGCCTGCTTTAGGCTGCGGTACTGCATTTACCGGTTCCAAAAAGGGAACTGCTTCTCTTTCTACAATTATTGCACGGTTAAGATGTTCGCAGCATTGTGCAGCAATATATATTCCTGCACTCGTAAAAACATCATAGAAGCTTTTGAATAAGACCTGTGCGGTATCAGGACTTGAATTTGTTCCGAGCTTATCGCCCAAAACTTCACTTGTGGAACATCCGATAACAACAATATCTCCTTTTTTGAGATGAGCCTTCTCTATTAGATCCTCGGCACAAGTAATACATTGTTTGGAAATTTCATTCATTTTCTTTACCTCCAACAAGATTGCGTAACCAGATTTTTTTCTTTATAAATATAAATCCAAGTAATGCTTTTAAAATATTTGTTGCTTCAACTGCAGTATAGGTTATTATTACAGGAACAAAGCTTTTACAAACAAAAGCAATGGTTCCGCAAACAAAAAGTACAAAGAAACCATCAAAAAGTGCAGTAACAAGAATTCTCCCGCCTGCTCTCAGTATAAAATATGATGAATTTTCGTAGCACAAAAATGGCATAAAAATTGCTGTTATCCTGATAAACTGCACTGCCCATCTTTCAGATTCCGGAGAAACATTATAGAGATATGGAACAAAACCTGCCACGAAAAATGTAATAATCGCAATAACAACACTTACTGTCAGGGCAAAAAAATTAAACTTATGTACATGGTCTGTTGCCTTTTCAAAATCATTGGCACCAAGATCGTTGCCGACAACAATTCCCGTTGCAACACCCAGAGATCTGAAACTTATGTTCAGTAAATTTGTGACAGTAGAAGATATACTGCAACCTGCTACTATTGCAAGTCCGTAGCTGCTGTAACACATTGTAAGAAAAGACATACCAACAGACCACATTATTTCATTGGCAAGAAGCGGAATACCCTTTCTTGTAAATTGCTTTATCATATTCATTGGGATATGCAAAGTACTGAGTGAATTTTTAAAATGTGGATGCTTTTTTAGTGTGAAGCGAATATAAATAAGTACTATACCGCATTCAGCAAACCTCGACATTACAGTTCCGATTGCTGCACCCGAAACACCTAATTCTGGAAAAAATCCTACACCAAAAATCAAAAGATAATTGAGAATTGTGTTTATCGCCAATGCACACACACCGGCAATCATTGGAACAAAAGTTGAACCTGTTTCCTTAAGTGTACTTGCAAAAATCTGCGTTATAATATATGGCAATAATCCAACCGTCATAATTCGCAGATACTTTTTTGCACATTCAAGAGCAATGCTTGTATCACAATCGTAGCTTCCGTCGTGAAGATAAAGTTTTATCAGAAATTCTCCGCCAAGTTTAAAAATCAACACAGCAGCAATCAATATAATTGCAGACACAAAAGTTTTGTATCTTATGGTGTAGCGTATTCCATCACTGTCGTTCTTTCCAAAAAACTGAGATGTAAATATACCGGCTCCGCTCACCGCACCAAAGGTTGCCAGGTTAAAGACAAAAATGAGCTGATTTATTATAGCAACAGCAGAAACCTGCTCTGTACCAAGAGAACCCACCATAACATTGTCAAGCATATTTACAAGATTGGTTATGAAATTTTGAAGTATTATTGGCACAACAACAGCCAGTAGCATTTTATAAAATTTTTTGTCGCCAATGTACTGCATTTACGCACCTCAGATTCCGAGTAATATTCCTGCCATGGTAAAATATAATAAAAGTGACATAGCATCAACTATGGTTGTAATGAAAGGACTTGCCATTACCGCAGGGTCAAAACCAATCTTTTTTGCACCGATTGGCAGAAGGCAGCCAATAAATTTAGCAAACAAAACCGCGAGTATCAGGGTGATTGATATAACCAGCGATATATGAAGGGGAAGCTTGTCTAAAACCATACACTTTATAAACATAACAAGTGCAAGACTTATTCCGCAAAGAAAAGCAACCCTGAACTCTTTCCAAAGAACACGCAAGGTATCACTGTATTCAATCTCCCCTACAGAAATTCCATGAATTACAGTAACCGAAGCCTGAGAACCGGAATTACCTGCAGTGTTCATAATCATGGGAATGAATGCAGTAAGGATAATGTGTGCTTTCAGTGCATCCTCAAAAAATGACATAATCATCCCGGTAAATGTGGCAAGAATCATAAGAAGAGCAAGCCAGGGAATTCTTTTACGCCATGTTTCAAAAACAGTTGTACGCATGTATGGCTTGTCATTGGGAACAATGGCTGCCATTTTTTCGATATCTTCGGTAGCTTCATCCTGAAGTACATCAATAGCATCGTCAAATGTAACGATACCCACCATTCGTTTTTCTTCATCAACAACAGGAAGTGCAATGAAATTATACTTATCAAAATAATATGCTACACTTTCTTTATCCTCTGTTGTAATTACATATATGGGGTTTGTTTCCATAATGCTCTCTACTGTATCCTCACCATCAGCAAGGAGAAGATCCTTAACGGTAACAATACCCAGCAGTTTATTGTTTTCCGTAACATAGCAAGTATAAATTGTTTCTTTATTAAGCCCTGTGAGGCGTATGTGTTTTATAGCATCGTCAACGGATATATTCCGTTTAAGGCTTACATACTCCGTGGTCATTATACTTCCCGCACTGTCCTCGGGATATTGAAGAATCATATTTATACTTTTTCTGGTATCGGCATCTGCTGCACGAAGGATTCGTTTTACAACATTTGCCGGCATTTCCTCTATGATGTCAACAGCATCATCAACATAGACCTCATCCATAACCTCTTTAAGTTCTTTGTCTGTAAAATTATGGATAAGTTCTTCCTGACTTTCGGATTCCATTTCTACAAAAGTATCCGCTGCCAAATCTTTTGGAAGAATACGAAAAGCCAATACCAATTCGTCTTTTTCCAGTTCGGACATAAAGAGAGCTATATCCGCAGGATTCATGACATTAAATGCATCTTTAAGTGCATAAAAGCACTTTGACACAAGGAGCTCTTTGAGCTCGATTATTGTTTTTGTTTCATTCATTGATAATCCCTCCCAAAAATAATAAAAGGAAGGAAGCAATGTATGCAATTATAAAAAGCGGCAAAGCAGAATTAACTGCACCGCCGCCGGTGTATGGTCAAAACAATATACATCCCGGCAAAATTAATGATGCCGAAAAATCACTGATTTGGTTACACCCGACATAAGTTGCACTACTACTGCCTCCGGCATCCATTAAATCTCACCTCACTAAAAAAAATTACAATACATTTTACCACATTTAAAGATTAATAACAATAGTTTTTATTAATTTTCATAGGTTTTTCTGCAAAATTTCTTCTGTTGTATCGGATTTTATCTTTTTTGATTTTATACTCTGAGTAATAATGGCAACAATTCCGATAATAACAAATAAAACAGACACTATCTGAGATACACGAAAGTTCCCTGCTGTTAGACTATCTGTACGCAGACCTTCAATCCAGAATCTTCCGATTCCATACAAAGTTACATATCCGAAAAATATCTGTCCGTCAAATTTTCTCTTTTTCAGGGAAAAAATCAATATAACTATGATAGCTGCATTCCAGAGAGACTCATATAAAAAAGTGGGATGAACAGGCAGTGTCGGATCAACCGGAACACCGGTTTTCATCAAATCTGCAAGTTCCCTTTGGATTTCATCACCGGTCATAGCCCACGGAAGAGTTGTATTAATTCCAAAAGCTTCCTGATTAACAAAGTTTCCCCATCTTCCGATGCACTGTCCGATGGCTAGTCCTACAGATCCCACATCACACACGAGACCAAGGTTTTCCTTTTTTACCCTGCAATAAATCACAGTCACTGCAATGGCACATAGTATTGCCCCGTATATTGCAATACCGCCATTCCATATCTGAACAATTTCCTCAGGATGTAATGCGTAGTATTCCCAACGAAAAGCGACATAATATGCTCTTGCACCGATTATGGAAATAGGAGCAGCAAACAAAACCACATCAAGTATAGTATCCTTCTTAAGACCTACTTTTTTCGAAAGATATACGGCAGTGACAACCGCCACCAAAAAACCGATAGCGATTATAATCCCATACCAGTAAATATCTTTATTACCTATTGTAAATGCAACCCTGTCTATTTCAAATTTTAAATTCAGATATGGAAAGGAAATATAAGACACTTCCACTGTCACCCCTAATCATTTATTCGTTGGTAAAACTACACTCATTGCCATATTGTCTTCGTTGAATATTTCTGCAAAAACACAATTAGCAAATTCAAGATCAACACTCTCAAAAACTTCGCTGAAATCAAAAATATTTATTCCGCTCAGAATATAACGTGTTATCAGATTTCCGATTGTTTCAACATTATTGAAGCTGCGCAGATATGAACCAAAAAATGCTTTTTTAACTCTGGCAAATTCACCGGAATCAAGTCCGGTGTCGGAAATTCTCTTGATTTCGCTCATAATACGTTCTTTAACTTCAAGAGGTTTTTCACTCTCTCCGGCAATCACCGCACATGCAAATTCTGATTCTGTGGAATTATCAGTACCAAAGCTTTCGTTGACAAGTCCTTCTTCATACATTGAATTATAAAGCTTACTGCTCCTGCCAAAAAGCATGCGTGATACTATCTCCACAGCTATTTCTCTTTTTAAAAGTTCATTTCCTTTTTTTAAATAATTATCTTTAAAGCCTATATTAAACAGTGGTATAGAAACACTTGCTTTGTCCTCAATGTATTTCTTTGCAATGCTACGCGGTTCTTCTTCAAAAATACATTCTATGCTATTTTTAAGCGGTGTTCCTTTTATGCATTCATCAACTATGTTAAAGATATTTTCCACATCTACATCTCCGACAACGCAAACAACCATATTAGCCGGATTGTAAAAAGTGTTGTAGCATTTGTAGAGAACATCCTTATCTATTTGTGATATACTTTCAACCGTGCCGGCAATGTCAATACGAACAGGATTTACATGATATAGCGCCTTGAGCAGATTGAACATTACCACCCACTGTCCGTCATCGTCATACATTCTTATTTCCTGACCGATTATACCTTGCTCCTTTGATACATTATCCTCTGTAAAATAAGGATCCTGAACATATGAAAGCAAGTGTCTGAAGCTTTCCTCAAATTTTTCCGTACAGGAAAAAAGATAATTGGTGTGAGTAAACGATGTGAAAGCATTGGCGTTTGCTCCAAACTCCGAAAATTTATCAAATGCATTTGTTCCGTCGCTTTGTTCAAACATTTTGTGTTCAAGAAAGTGAGCAACACCGTCAGGAATTTTGCAGACCTCTGTTTCACCATCGGGAACAAAGCAGTTATTTATTGAACCGAACTTCGTGGCGAAGGTAGCATATTTTTTTATACATCCCTTTTTGGGAACAACAAAAATACCAAGTCCGCTCTTGTGTTCACCGATATACATAGTTTCATTAAGCTTTGAATTAAATATTTCTTTGTATTCCATACCTTACGCCTCCTTTCCTTTCAGAAAATACACCGTGTTTAGTCTGACACCGGAAAGTGCAGTCATAACATCGTTTCGGTTTATTTTTTGTACCTTGGCAATAGCTTCATCTATTGTATCGGAATTTTTGGAAAAGTTTCCGCAGCGGTAATATTCTTTTATGGAATATGGACTGTCTTTATATGAACGGTAAGAATTAATAACAAAGTTTCTGGCAACCTCTAGTTCATCATCGGTAAAATTACCGCTTGCAATGCTTTCAAGCTGTTTTACTATTTCTGTTCTTGCCTTGTCGTAATTAGAAAACTCAATTCCTGAGCTTACCAGCATAATTCCACGGAATCTATCGAGCATGGAGGATGCATAGTAACAAAGGCTCATTTGTTCTCTCACAGTATTGAAAAGTCTTGAGTGAGCTCCTGAGCCGTATATGCTGTTACCAAGAAGAAGTGCATAGTAATTCTCGTCATCAACTGTTATGCCGGTGGTAAATCCCATTGCAAGCTTGCCCTGTGCAACATCGAAAGAATCTTCACAAAAGCGAGGTTCTTTAACTTCTTCCACCGAAGTACATGACACAGGGAATTTCTCAGGATTAACACTAATGTTATCAAAGTAATCAGAAATAAATTTACAGAAAAAATCCGCATCTATATTTCCTACAACATAAATATCAATTGAGCTTCCGGTTATTATTGATTTGTAGTGTTGGGTGATATTTTCCGAAGTCAGCGCCTCAAGGTCTTCGATATATCCGAATTCAAAAAGTGCATTTTCATCCCCCCTGCACATTTCTTCAATACATCTGTAGTTGGCATAGGAACGCTTATCATTAATAAGGCTTTCTATGTCATCCTTAAGGTTCTGTTTTTCTGTTTCGAAAACATCCTGAGGAAATTTATCATTTTCCAAATTCGGTTTAAAAATCATATCAAGCATAAGTTCAATACATTTTTCGGAGATGCTTTCGCCGGTATATTCATCGCTTAAAAAATTAACAGAAGAAACAATGCTTTGCACAGAAGACTTTTTTGTTATATTTACATCAAACAAAGTTCCGTATAATTCATCAGCATATACTCCCAGTTCGAACATATTTTTACACTTTTGAGTTCCTCTGGTAAGCAGCTTTGCCAACAAGGCGTTTTTGGTAACTTCATTTCTGCAAAGCTTTCTGTTTAAATATGTGCTTACAGAAATTGTCTTATATTTTGTATCA
>JAZQBI010000261.1:0-2634 GCA_045545635.1 Clostridia bacterium
ATTGTATTCTACCATTGTAGAACATAAATGTCAATACCTTTTATGAAATTTTCCAATATACCTGATATCAAATAAGCGTTCTCTGCCGCTCAGACGGCAGTGAACGCTCTACATTTTTCACTATAAACTCTATTTCAAATATTTTGTCTTTATTGTATTTTCTGTAACCTGATACTCTGCATTACTTCCAAAGGAAACCTGCTCCATAAGCGGAGTGTCTATGGCTTTTATAAGTATCTGTGCAATTTCCTCCGGTGTTACAACTTTGTTATCAAAGTCTTTTTCTGTTATACCAAGCTTTTTGGCTGTGTCAATATATCCGTTGGGATAGCCTCCCCTTGACTGTGCAAGCGGTTCATAGCCAAGCAAGGTTACTGCTGTTTTTATAACTTCATTATATGTTATTTCTCTGTCAGGAGCAAAAATGTTACCTCCGCATCCTTTCATAATCCCCAGGCTTTGCACGGTGCCGATAGCTTTACAGTACGGATTCTGAGAAGAAACATCGTCAAAACTGCAGCCTATATCAGCATTTTCAATATTCATTGTCTGTGTAATTATTCTTGCCATTTGTGCTCTTGTGACAGAACCCGTCGGCTCAATACCATCCATTATGCCAATATTCTTTATCTGTTCGAGATTTGTACTCTCTGCATACACACATAAAGATGTCAACACAATAAACACCGCCATTACAGATGCCAATACTTTTTTCATACATTTTTCTTCCTTTCTTATTTTATATTGAGTGCACGGTACACAATCTGTGCCATATCTCCTCTTGTAAATGTGCCTTTTTGCTCCAGTTCCTCTGCCTTATCTCCGGAAATCAGATTGTACTCAACTCCCTTAGTCATTGCGGTTTCCGGACTTACCTCTGTAAATCCCAAAAGTCTCATAACAAGAGTTACAAACTGGCTTGCATCTATCTCCTCTGTTGGGGAGAAGGTGTCTTTTCCGGTGCCCTTGGTAATTTCGTTCTCATAGCAGTACATTACATATCCATAGGACCATCTGTCCTTATCCACATCTGCAAAGACCGCCTCAAATTTTTTGCCATTTGCCTTTTCCTCATTTCCTGTAAGACGGACAAGAATTGCGGCACTTTCCTCTCTTGTGAGAGTTTTTTCCAGTTCATAGCCTTTATCTGTTCCCTTAAGAACACCCAAATCGTTCAGGGCATCTGCACATTCCGTAGCCTCAGGGCTCTTGTTGGATTTTGATTCCTCTTCCTTTACTTGTTCCTTTACTTCTTCCTCTTTCTTTTCCTCTTTCTCCTCTTTTTCACCATTCAGGATTTTGTCTTTATCCTTTTCGCCGTACTGTACGGTGAGCATATCATCCTCGGTGTAACGGGTATATTTGAGGTTTGTACATTCCGTATCGTCAAAAAGCACCTTGGAAATATCATCGGAAGAAAATACCATCTTGAGCTTAAATGAGCCTTCTTTTCCCACCTTATATTCCACAAGATTTCCGTTTTCATATCTCAAATAATTTGAAAAACGGATGGGAATATTGTTTGAATATATTTCAACTGAGCCATCCAGAGATGCCTGATACTGAGTAAAGAGGGAAATTGTACCGAGATTTCCCGAAAGAGTGAGAATATATGTGGAATTGTATTTATTTTCCTTGTACTTTTCAAATATTCCTTTAACCTTTTTTCCGGGAGTTGAAACTTCCTTGGATATGCTGTTTTCACAATCGGATGGAAGTACAAACTCAAACTCCACGGCATCTGTCTTTGTGACATTTTCCAGCTTTGTTCTTATGTGAGGTGTGTCCTTGTCATTTTTTTCGTAGTAAAATCCGTCAAATTCCCCGCCTGCATACCTATCTATATAGTCAAGTATTGCCTGAGAATTTTTTACCTTGAATTCAATAATGTTATCATTCAAGTCCTTCATTGCTACACCGTCAGACCAGATATTTATTGTAAGACCATACCTTATACTCTTGAAACCCTCGTCGTGCTTTAGTGCAAATGTGCAGTAGGAACGCTCCTTGCTTTCGGGCATCCGGGACGGTTTTCCCGTCTGCACCTGAGTTTTTAATTCCTCAAAAAGTCCCTCGGCAAATTCCGACACATCATCAGTGTCACAGCCCTTTTGCCATCTGTACAAAGCCTTGTACTCATCATCACCTTTTACACCCATCTGAACAGTAGAAGCAAAAGCCATCTCATCTATTGCGTCTGTAAGGTCAGACAGAATATCATTTAAGTTCACTCCGTTAACCTTTACTATTGTTTCGCCGTTTTGGTCTTTGCCCATTACGGGAGTATATTTTTCCTTTTCCTTTCGAGCTTCCTCGGCAAGTCTCTCCTCCTCGGCTTTTTTTACATCCTCCAGATTCTGTGTACGGGATTTATCCTCATCCTGCAATATCCTTGCAAATTCATCTTCTTTGTATGCCTTTCCCAATTCAAGCTTACACTTCTCGTCCTGACCGGGATTGTAATCACCCTTGATATAATACGGTATATAGTACACTCCGTCCTCTGCTGTTACCCTGTAGGTATTTATTGTGGCACGACTTGACTTGGCACCGTAAACAGACATTATAATGCTCTGTGCTTCGCTTACATCTTTAAGTTCATTACCGGATAAAGTCGGAGGCCAAGCGGTCTTA
>JAZQBI010000262.1:0-6276 GCA_045545635.1 Clostridia bacterium
TTTTTGAAGTTTACCGACGGCTTTTCACACTATTTCAAAAATACTTTTCATAATTAGTAACTTTTTAAATCCGCATTGAAATATGCAGGATAAAAAAATCAAAAAGAAAAAATCCAATTCTTCCGAAAACGGCAAATGCAATATATAAGTTCCATTATGCATTTGCCGTTTAGCGAGGACTAGCGACGAAAATCGTCGCCTCCGCAGCGTTCGGATAAGAATTGGATTTTTGATTTTGATTTTCCTGCATATTTCACAGCGGACGGTTGGGGGTGCAGGGGGAACAACTGCAGGTTCCCCCTGCGTATAATTGCGGGGGGCGTGGGGGTACGCAGTATCCCCACAGAATAATGCTTTCACAGCGGAGAGGAGGGGATGCACGAAGGGGAACGCGGAGTTCCCCTTCGTAATAAATAATAATTAATTTTTACCATAATTAGTATTAATATTAAATATATTCGTCATACTGTCAAGAGTACCCACAGACAGTCCCACCGCAACTGCATTTTCAAATTCGGTTCTCTCTTCGGGGCTAAAGGAATCTACTACATCTTTAATAATCTGAATCTCCTCAGCAAATACCTTGCGGACAAGAACATTGCTTACAATAACATTCTGATCCTGCCATGTAAGAACGGTTTTTAATGCTTCAAGCACTGTTGACATAATAACCTCGGACTTTTCGGTAAGCACCAGTGTACCTATTTCCGTATTGACTTCAATATCCAAAATAGCATCTTCCACTGCAAAATAGGTTTCTGTGGATTCAAGATCCATATCCTCCCATACTGCATGGTAAATCTTGTTTCCGGATGAACCCTGAGGCACACTTGTTACCGCATACTCATCGCTGTACATAACAGCCTGTGTACCGTTGAAACTCTGAGGCTCATACCATCCGAGAAATGCAAATCCGTCATCTCTGTAAGGTGTGGGAAGCTCAAATTCTTCGTCGTATTCGGTATATTTGTAAATAACGGTTGTTTCACTATCAAACTTACCCTTGGATTCTTCGGGTATGGTTTCGCCGTATGTTGCAGGATTGAGCACATATCCTATTGTATGGTAATATGCCCATTTTGCGTAAAATGTCTTATCTCCCGTGGAACCGGAAGAAAGAACTGAAACTGCTTCGTCGCTTGTCACATCGGCATCCTTATCCTCAAACCAACCCATAAACTTGTATCCGGACTTTGAGGGTGTGGGGAGCTTGTAGTCCCCGTCTGACTCTTTGTAGGTCTTTTTCTGACCGCTTACTTTTCCGCCGTCAAGGTTGTAGGTTATATTGAATGTTGGCTCTGTGGGAGTTGTTGTGCCGGTATTATCGTCATCGGAGTCACTATCCCCGGTGCTGCCGCCGGTACTGCCGCCGGTACTGCCACCTGTGCTGCCGCCTGACGGTCTGCTGCCACCCGAAGGTCTGCTGCCACCTGACGGTCTGGAAGATGAACCTGTATTCTTGTTATCTTCCTCTTCTTCGTCCTTATTTTCATCCTTGGGTTCTTCTTTGGATTCCTCTTTTGGCTCTTCTACAACAACAAAATCGTCCAGAGCCATAGCAAATTCGCCTCTGGTCATATTTTCCTTACCACGGAACTTACCGCCTTCTTCAAGAGGAATATATCCAAGACCTACAATATTTTCCACTGCATCCTTTGCCCATTCGGAAACATCATCGGTCACGGTAACTGTCTTGTCACTTTTCTTATCAACTATTCTGTCAAGTATTACACATACCTGTTCTCTGGTGATATTGTCCGTACCGCCAAAGGTGCCGTCTCCTCTGCCTTTTATGTATCCGTAGTAAATGGCAGGTAAAACATGTATATAATACCACTGCGAGGGATTAACATCGGAAAAGATGTTATCCGCCATTATTTTGTAGTCAAACACAATGTTTACCATTTTGCAGAATTCTGCACGGGTAATGGGGTTATCTGCCTGGTATGTAAAGCTTCCGTCAGCTTCGGGAATGCCGTTTACCACTCCGGCATTGTAGAGCTTTTCTATGCTTTTTCCAAGGTCTGTTGAGATATCCACATCCTTAAGGGCAAATGCCTCAACCTGTGTTGGTGTTGTACTGCTGGCAAAGCAAAAGCTTACTGTACAGGCTATTGCCAGAACAAGGGCAATAAGAGCTGTAATTTTTTTCATTTTCCACCATTCCTTTCTGTATAAATATCTCTGCACCAAAGGGTGCAGAGATATTTTTGGTTTCACTTATAACACTTTTTTAAAGTACAAAAGGTTGCATGAAAGATTATTTAATATACTGGAAGTATCTCTGTGCACCTACGGTATGACTTCCTGTGTTGTAATCCTTGATGTTCTTAGGTCCTACAGTTTTCTTGTATGCATCACGGTTAAACTTCTTGGAGTGAGCCTCGGGAGTATACTTAAGTCCTTCCAGCTTGGTGTGAATCTTGTTCATTGCATCTTCAACAGCATTTACTCCGCGATAGTTCTGAGAGTCAAATATTGCTGTTGCCATTGTGTCAATGTTAAATGCCTCACCATCTTCAGAAAGTTCAAAGAGTATCTTGTATACGGGATATTCTTCTCCGTCAGCATATACAGAGAGATTAGCAAGATCTATTATCTCAGTGTAATCCTTGTCGAGTTTTTCCGCATAGAAGTTTTTCATCTTATCGATAAGATTAAGGATTGTGTCTTCCTTGGATTCGTAGATATCTTCCACCTTATCGTATGCACCGTCAATAGCAGAGTTCTTTCCGAGAACGATGTCAAGAATCTTGTCTGCTATTTCATAAGGTGTATATCCCTTGGGGAGCTTTCCTGTTTCGATATAGGTCATAATAACATCATTTGCTTTGTTTGCATATGTGCCGAGAAGCTCTGATGCCGCATCAAGCTTTTCTTCAAGAGTGCCTTCGTATGTGGTGCCGTACCACATTACTGCATCGTGGAGAAGAATCACATTTTCAAGAAGAATATTGTAGTATCTTACGATGGGGCTTCCGTAAACATCATCGATGTCGTTGTATTCACCCTTCTTGATGCTGTAACCACTCATTTCCACGCCATCCTTGGAGGAGTCGTAGTCAAGAAGCTCTGTAATCCAGTTCTTGCCTATGAGTCTCTGCGCATAAGGGTTAACAGCAATAAGTCTCTTGGAGTTGAGCTTATTTGTAATCTTAGGCATTAAGTTGTTGTACATGTTCACTACAAAATCTCTCATATAGTAAACTCTGATTCTGGGAGATGTTGTAAACTTGTATTCTGTGCCCTCTATGTCTGCATCAAGATCAGCACGGAGGCTGTTTTCAGCATCCTTCATACCGTCAAGGAAGACATCAAAGAGTGTATTAACATAATCCTTTAATATGTCTGTATCAATCTTGTCAGTAAGCTTTGTAAGAGCTTCCGGAGCAAAGTCATTCATAAGCTTATCGTAGTCATAGCCATCCATTACTTTGGAAAGTATGGAGATAAACATGATGTTGCCCTCGTTTACTCTAACGCCGTTGCCTGATACGAAATCATTGATTGTATTCTGGAAAGCATTAGTCTTTTTAAGAGCCGCAACCGCATCCTCAGCATAGTCGGGGATAAGCTCTCCGAGAGTTTCTCTCGCATCGTCAACATCTGCAATATAGTCGTTTATGAGGTCATTCATATAACCGTCAATTTCCGCATCTATAAGTGCCTTCACGTCAACATCGAGAGTACCCTGTATGTAATCGTCTACGATACCGTCCACATTTTCGTCAATTTTTGTTTCTATAAACGCAATTGTGTCAGCATCGGTTATTTCATCGTTTACATACTGATTAATAAGCTTTGTTCCCTCTTCCTCTATAAGGCGGTCAACCTTAGGTTTGATGGTTGAGCCTGTTTCATAATACTTGGCTCTTATAATCTTGGGGAACTCGGTATGCATAAGGCTATCAATGGTATCTACAAGGTCGGGATGATGATTTTCCAGAGTTCCGTCTGCATAATCCTCTACCATATTCTCGGTATAGTCGTGTACATAATCCATAACTATGCCGTGAAGATCTACATTATTCCATGCCTTATCTGCTACATCGTGAACATGAGTATGATAATATGATTCAAAGAGATCATTGAAGATTTCGGGATCAGGCGCATTTACACCAAGATAATCCTCGTAGAAGTTGTCAAAGAGAGTTCCGTTATTTACAAATACATCTACTGCGGAATCTAAGTTTACATCCTTTGTGATGAAGTTTGCAATAGCATTGTTAAGTTCTCCGGAGCCTGCCACGAACTTGTCGAATGCACTCTCTAAGTTTGCCGCATTTGAAACATAGCTTGCATAAGCATTGTTAAATACGGTTTCGTCTTCATAGATACTGTCAAATATTGCATCGTAGGAAGCATCAAAGAAAGTATCAAAGTTTGCAAGTATAAGGTCGGAAAGCTTGCTGTTGTCTGCAAAGAATGCATTGATTTCGCCGTCAATTTCGCTCTTAACAGCATCGGAAAGAAGTCCGTCAACATAGTCGCTTGCTACCTGATTGGGATCAATTGCAGTATAACCGCTTTCGTCGATTGCAAGAGCAAGTGCTGTCTTGTTGGTCTTGATTGCATTCTTAATACCATCCTTTACAGAAACAAGGTTTGCCTCTGTGGAAATCCATGTTTTTGCAGAACTACGAACCTCGGCATTGTTCTTTGCCTGAGGTTTAATGCTGTTTTTGATGTCAGCATTGGTCTTTGCATAGTTTTTGATGTACTGCTCCACAGTTCCGCCTGATGTAGCTTCTGCAAGGATGGAAGCCTTTACGGAAGAATTCTGTCCGTTGAGGTCTTCCACAACCGCATCTACAATGGCATTCTTAAAGGTTGTGCTGGAGCGGATTGTGCTGTATACATCTGCCTTTGTTGTAGGATCAGAAAGGTCTGCAAGAAGAGATTTGATTTCTTCCTTGAACATGCCGCGAAGCTCACTTCTGGATTCTATGTCAGCAATAAACTCAGGACTGTCAAGAACCTCGTCAATATACTTAATAAGTTCGGGAGCTGTAACTGTATTTTCAAAGTAAACATCAATTACAAAGTCCACACAAGCATCGACAATCATATCGTGATATTCGCCGTTTGCAAGAAGTGTCTTGAGGTCGTGGAGAATATAGTCAAATGTTGCATCACTGTCTACAAAGGACTTTTTGAAGCTTTCGTTACTTATAATCCAGTCTATTACTATCTGGTTGGAGATTATTCTCTTTATTACAGACTCTGTAAGAAGCTTCGCTCTTATTTCGCTGTCTCCAAGAACCTTTGTGCGGATTTCTTCGTCCTCAAGAAGCATTTCCACAACAAGGTCATTACGGAGAATTTCTGCAATAAATTCTTCATCGTCAATATTCTGTTCTATGTATCTGTCTATTTCCTTCATAATAAGCTCTTTTGTAATGAGCTTGTGAAGGGGTACGGGAATTTCAGGATTCAGAAGATTACCGTTTTCGTCAATGAGCTTTGTCTTTGCTGCCTTTTCAAGAGCTGCTGCAAAGATATCGGTGTTTGCAACATCCTGAATCTCGTTGATTGTACTGTCAAGAGTTCTTCCCAATGCGGTGAGAGCATCAAGACCGGACTTTAAGATATCTGCGTCGGAATCATAAGCCACGGAAAGCTCAATTCTGGGAATTTTAACTCCCTTAACTTCAAGATCTGTTTCATAGGAGAATGTAGCAAATCTGTTCAACAGGTATACATCAATATCTCTGTTTATTACAACTTCTTCGGGCTTGAAGATTTCCCACTCGCCGTCTACCATGTACCAGAGTTCGGGAACAATTTCGTGAGTGTTTCCGTCACTGTCCACATAGCCTTCCTGAACTGTGTAGGTATCGGGTGTGCCCAACTTGTCATCAATCTGTGTCTGAGTAATCTTTTCACCGGAAGGTATTTCGTAACTTCCCTTATTTTTGCTTGTTCCTTCAAAGAGGGTTACTGTAAAGTATTCTTTATCCCACTTTGCGTAGAATGTGAGGTCACCTGTTGTTCCCTCTGCTATTTCTTTTATTGCATTACCGGTAAATTCTTCGTTGTCATACCAACCTGCAAAAAATGCATCCGCAGTATCATCAGGTACGGGAAGTGTGTAAGGAAGGTTCGCAGATGTGTACTTGGTAAGAGCATCAACGGGAAGTTCACCTATTCCGCCAAGGTCATAGGTAATATCGTATTCTTCGGGTACTACCACACCGCCGGAAAGTATAACTTTCATTGTATCCTTTTCAAATCTTGTTGCTACTACGGGGTTAGTTCCTACTATTGTTGCAATTT